>NZ_JAALDV010000160.1:0-5588 GCF_014145045.1 Dietzia sp. DQ12-76 | reverse complement strand
CCGCCCTCGTCGTCGTCGCCCCCGACGCCCCCGGGGTCACCCTGACCCCGACCCTCGGGTCGCTCGGCGTGCCGGAGTACGCGATGCGGTTCGAGGCGACACCGGTCGACGACGACGACGTGCTCCGCGGCTCGGGTGACGGATCGGTCCTCGACGAGTTCCGACGGCTCGTCCTGGCGGCGTGCATCGCCCACGGTGACGGCCTGGTCTCCGGCGCGTTGGACATGACCGCCGACTACCTCAAGCAGCGTGTGCAGTTCGGCAAGCCGCTCGGCTCGTTCCAGGCGGTCCAGCAGGAGCTGGCCGACGTCTACATCATCTCGCGCACGCTGCACGTGATCTCACAGTCGGTGACCTGGCGGGTCTCGGAGGGGCTCACCGGCCCGGCGGACCGCTACGCCACCGATCCCGCGATCGGTGCCTACTGGCTGGCCACCGAGGGGCCGCGAGCGGTGCAGATGCTGCACCACCTGCACGGCGGGGTCGGGGTGGACATCACCTACCCCATGTTCCGGTACTCGTCGGCGGTGAAGGACCTGGCCCGCTTCGTCGGCGGCGCGCAGTACCACTTGGACGACCTCGCGTCGGCGGTGGCGTCCGACCCCGTCGAGCACGTGGCACCCGCCTCGACCGACGCCGACGCCGGGGCGACCCCGGAGGGCACCTTCATCGACCTCACCTCAGACCAGCGGGCGCTGCAGGCCGAGCTCCGGGAGTACTTCTCCACGCTCATCTCGCCCGAGGAGGCGGCGGACATCGCCACCACGCGCCACGGCGACACCTACGCGAAGATCATCGAGCGGATGGGCCGGGACGGGTGGCTGGGCGTGGGGTGGCCCACCGAGTTCGGCGGTAAGGGTTTCGGCCACATCGAGCAGTTGATCTTCACCAACGAGGCCACCCGCGCCGACGTGCCGTTGCCGTCGGTCACGCTGCAGACCGTGGGCCCGACCCTGCAGAAGTACGGTACCGAGGCGCAGAAGGAGAAGTTCCTCCCCGGCATCCTCGACGGCTCGATCCACTTCGCCATCGGCTACTCCGAGCCCGACGCCGGCACCGACCTCGCCGCGCTGCGGACCACCGCCAGGCGCGACGAGGCGACCGGCGACTGGATCATCAACGGGCAGAAGATGTGGACCACCGGCGGCCATCACGCCGACTACATCTGGCTGGCCGCCCGCACCGGGGCCCCGGACTCCCGGCACCGCGGTCTGACCATCTTCATCGTCGACACCACCGACCCCGGGTTCTCGTACACCCCGATCATCACCTGCGACGGCGCCCACCACGTCAACGCCACCTACTACTCGGACGTGCGCGTCCCGGCGGACATGGTCGTGGGCGAGGTCGACGGTGGATGGAAGATGCTCACCACCCAGCTCAACCACGAGCGCGTGATGCTGGCGCCGTCCGGCCGACCGGGCGGGTACTACGACGAGCTGGTCGGCTGGGCCCGCGGCACCGGGGCCGACGGGGTCCGGCACCTGGACCGGCCGGAGGTCCGTCGCGGGCTCGCCGAGATCTTCGCGTTCGTCCGGCTCAACGAACTGCTCAACTGGCAGGTCTCCTCCGCCGGGGAGAACCCGTCGATGGGCGACTCGGCCGCGTCCAAGGTGTTCTCCACCGAGAGGATCCAACACGTCGGTCGGATCATCGAAGAACTACTGGGCCGCTTCGGCGACCCCACCGATCCCGACACCGCGAAGCTCCAGCGGTGGTTCGACATGATGAACAAGCGCAACGTCGTGATCACCTTCGGGGGAGGCGTCAACGAGGTCATGCGCGAACTGACCTGCATGGGCGGCCTCGGCATGCCCCGCACCGCCCGCTGACGGCGACCCGATCCGGCCACGTCCACCACCGAACGAGAAGGACATCCATGAGTGACGAGCAGGCGGACCGCATCCTCGCCGCCGCCGACGAGGTGCGCCGGTCCGGGGGCAGCGCCCCCAGGACGGGCCGAGATCCCGTCAATCTGCCGATGATCCGCAACTGGACCGAGGCGATCGGTGACGTCAACCCGATCTACACCGACGAGGCCGCAGCGGGGGCGGCCGGCCACGGTGGCCTCGTGGCCCCGCCGGCGATGGCGCAGGTGTGGACCATGCGTGGTCTGGGGAAGGCTCGGGAGGCCGACGACCCGCTGGGGCGGATGACCGACATCCTCGACGCCGAGGGCTTCACCTCGGTGGTGGCCACCAACTGCGACTCGACCTACCACCGGTACATCCGCCCCGGCGAGGAGGTCACCATCTCCTCGGTGCTCACCGACGTCGTGGGACCCAAGACCACGGGCCTGGGGGAGGGCTGGTTCTTCACCACCCGCAACTACTGGCGGGTCGGCGACGAGCTCGTGGCGGAGATGGACTTCCGGATCCTCAAGTTCCGCCCCGCCGCCCGTCAGGCCGAGCCGGCTACCAAGCCCGCCGCCAAGCCCGCCGCCGAGTCCGCCGGCATCGTCTCGAGCTCCGGGGCCCCTACGGACGACCTGGTGGTGGGAAAGGTCATGCGCCCGTCCGTCTCGCAGGACACGCGCTTCTTCTGGGACGGCGTCCGCGCCCACGAACTGCGCATCCAGACACTCGAGGACGGCTCGCTGCAGCACCCGCCCGTCCCGGCGCTGTGGAAGGACAGGTCCGAGCAGACCGACTACGTCGTGGCCTCCGGTCGCGGCACCGTGTACAGCTTCGTCACCCACCACGCCCCACGCGTCCCGGGACGCACCCGGTTCCCGTTCGTCATCGCCCTCGTGGAGCTGGAGGAGGGGGTGCGGATGCTCGGTGAGTTGCGCGAGGTGGACCCGGCCGAGGTGACGATCGGGATGCCGGTCGAGGTCGAGTTCCTCGACATGCCGGGCGACCCCGGCGAGGACGCCGCCTTCGGGACCGAGCCGTGGACCCTGTACGCCTGGCGGCCGGTCGCCGACCGCCAGGCCACCGAGCACGCGAGCACCGAGCGGGAGGAGTCGAAGTGAGTGATCGAGTGATCTGCCCGGCCGAGCCGCCCGCGGTGGCGGTGGGGGACCGACTGCCCGAGTTGACCGTCGAGGGCACCCCGACGTTCATCGTGGCCTCCGCTCTGGCGACCCGGGATTTCCAGGACGTGCACCACGACCGCGACCTCGCTCACGCCAAGGGCTCCGAGGACATCTTCGTCAACATCCTCACGGACACGGGTCTGGTGCAGCGGTTCGTCACCGACTGGGCGGGTCAGCGCGCCCGGATCACGTCGATCAGGCTGCGCCTCGGAGTGCCCTGGTACGCGTACGACACGCTCACCCTGGCCGGTGAGGTCACCGGGGTCGACGCCGACGGGCTGGTCACTCTGAAGATCGTCGGCACGGACTCGTTGGGCGCGCACGTCACCTCGACGGCGACCCTCTACATGAACGGAGATCCACAGTGAGCACCCTCGCGGCCGAGTCACTCGCCAACCGGGCCGCGATCGTCGGCATCGGTGCCACCGACTTCTCCAAGGACTCGGGCCGCTCCGAGCTGCGTCTGGCCGCCGAGGCCGTGCGCGCGGCCGTGGCGGACGCGGGACTGCAGCCGTCGGACGTGGACGGCCTGGTGTCCTTCACGATGGACACCAACACGGAGATCGCGGTGGCGCGGGCCGCCGGCATCGGCAGCCTGAACTTCTTCTCCCGGATCCACTACGGCGGCGGCGCGGCGTGCGCCACGGTGCAGCAGGCCGCGATGGCCGTGGCGACCGGGGTGGCCGAGGTGGTGGTCTGCTACCGCGCGTTCAACGAACGGTCGGGGATGCGGTTCGGCCAGGTCAACTCGGCCCTGGTGCAGCAGGTCAACTCGTCCGGGACGGACAACGCGTTCTCCTACCCGCACGGGCTGTCGACCCCGGCCGGGTTCGTGGCGATGGTCGCCCGGCGGTACATGCACGACTACGGGGCCACGAGCGAGGACTTCGGCCGGATCGCGGTGGTGGACCGCACGCACGCGGCCGTCAACCCGAACGCGTTCTTCTACGACAAGCCGATCACGCTCGCGGATCACCAGAGCTCGCGCTACATCGCCGAGCCACTGCACCTGTTGGACTGCTGCCAGGAGTCCGACGGCGGCCAGGCGATCGTCGTGACCACCCCCGAACGCGCCCGGGACCTGCCGCACCGGCCGGTGTCGATCGCGGCGGCCGCCTCGGGTTCGGGGCCCGATCAATACATCATGACCTCGTACTACCGCCCGGAGCTCGCCGGGCTGCCGGAGATGGGGATCGTCGGCGATCAGCTGTGGTCCCAGTCCGGACTCCGTCCGCAGGACATGGACATGGCGGTGCTGTACGACCACTTCACGCCGTACGTCCTCATGCAGCTCGAGGAGCTCGGCTTCTGCGGCCGAGGAGAGGCCAAGGACTTCGTCCGTGAACCGGGCGCGCTCGAGGTGGGCGGGCGGCTGCCGCTCAACACCCACGGCGGGCAGCTCGGCGAGGCCTACATCCACGGCATGAACGGCATCGCGGAGGGCGTGCGTCAGCTGCGGGGCGACTCGGTGAACCAGGTGCCGGGTGCGGAGAAGCTGGTCGTCACCGCGGGCACCGGGGTGCCGACGTCGGGCCTGGTGCTCACGGTCTGACCGACGGTATGGCGGTGCGGCTGACCGCGGGGCCGACCGACGGCCCGACCTCGGGGCTCAGCCGCGCAGGCACCCGCGGATGAACGACCCGATGTCGCGCACCGCGAGCTTGGCCTCGGGGACGAGGGGGTGGAACACCTGGAACACGTGGAACTGGTGGGGCCAGAGCTGGAACTCGTGCCGGACCCCGTGTTCGGCGAACCGCTCGGCGAGCTTCTCGATCCCCCCGCAGAAGATCTCCTCGCCCCCGCACTGGATGAGGAACGGCGGCCAGTCCGGGGACGGGACGTGATTGATCGGCGAGATGGCGGGATCGTCCGGGTCCACCCCCGGGGCGTACTGGCGTCGGCACAGCTCGGCCAGGCCGAGGGCGAGGAACGGGTCCTTGCGGGTGCGGTCGCGGGCGGTCATGTCCGTGAAGTCCAGATCCACCCACGGTGAGAGCAGGACGACCCCCGCCGGCATCGCGGCCTTCTCCGCGCCGAGGGCGGCCACGAGTTGCAGGGCGAGGTTGCCGCCGGCGGAATCCCCGGCCACCACGATGTCCTGCGCCCGGAAGCCCATGCTCAGCAGCCACTCCCAGCCCGCGAGGGTGTCCTCGGTGGCCGCGGGGTGCGGGTGCTCGGGCGCGAGCCGGTAGTCGGGCAGGAAGACCGGCACGCCGGTCTCGCTGGCCATCCGCGAGGCGAGGGCCTTGTGCGACCAAGGGGATCCGAAGGTGAAGCCACCGCCGTGGATATGGAAGATCACCTTGTCCGAGTGGAAGAACCGCTTGCGACCCACCCACAACCCGGGCACGGGACCGTCCGAGGACCAGTCGTTGGTGGTCTCGAGAGCGGCCGCCCGGCCGGCTCCGGAGGTCAGCGCGCGAAGTCGACCGAGGGACGCGTCGGTCGCCGGCATCTTGTCCAGGGCGGGGCGGACGAACATCCTCAGGCCGCCGGCGAGTCCGCGGGAGCGGAGGGTCCCCTGCTCGCCGGGGCCCGTCAGCGTCGGCGT
>NZ_JAALDV010000159.1:0-7206 GCF_014145045.1 Dietzia sp. DQ12-76 | reverse complement strand
TGCGAGCGGCGCGCGGGCGCCGCCGGGCTCAGTCGACCGGGGTCAGCGGTCGAGGTCGATCAGGCCGAGCTTGGCGGCCTTGACCAGGCGGCGCGGCAGCACCACGGGGCGGCCGTCGACCTTCGTCTCCTGGAGGGCCGGGTTCTCGGCCTTCCACTGCGAGCGGCGGGAATGGGTGTTGGCGCGCGAGAGGCGACGCTTCGGAACTGCCATGACTGTTACGTCCTCTTGGGTCTCGGGTGTGTGAGAGGGCCGGCGGCACACCGCCGGCCCACGGCTCACTTGGTGCGACGGGCGCGGTTGCCGTAACGGCGCTGGAACTTCTCGACACGGCCGGCCGTGTCCATGACGCGCTGCGCGCCGGTCCAGAACGGGTGCGACTCACTGGTCACGTCGACCACGATGAGCGGGTAGGAGTTGCCGTCCTCCCACTCGACGGTCCGCTCGCTCTTGGCGGTGGAGCGGGTGAGGAACTTGGTGCCCGTGCCCGAGTCCTGGAAGACCACCGGGTGGTAGTCGGGGTGGATGTCGTTCTTCATACTGGATCCCTCTAGCTCGGTAGAAGTCTTGGGTCTGGCGCCCGCCCCGTCAGGGACGCGCGAGTGCCAGTGGCCGAACCGGGGATCCCGGTATCAGCACACGCATCGGTAGATCGTACCCGTACGATGACCGGGTACCCAATTCGCGCGCCTCGCCCGCCCGCTCCACCGGCGCTGACGTGCTGATTACCGTTTCGCGCGGTCGGGCCGTAAACTAGACCATCGCTGTTGTCTGCACGTTTGCTATCGCCTCTCCCGGTGCCCGCGACGTGACGGTCCACTGCTGCTCGGCGCAGGCCGGCTCCCAGTTGCGACCCTCACGCGCCACCGTACGAGGAGGCGGAAGGAGAACCACGCCATGTCGGCGCATTGCCAGGTAACGGGACGGAAGCCGGGTTTCGGCAAGTCCGTCTCGCACTCACACCGCAGGACCAACCGTCGCTGGAACCCGAACATCCAGCGTCGTAGCTACTTCCTGCCCTCCGAGGGACGTCGCGTCACGTTGACCGTCTCCACCAAGGGCATCAAGACCATCGACCGCGATGGCATCGAGGCCGTCGTGGCCCGAATCCGCGCCCGTGGGGAGAAGATCTGAGATGGCCCGTAACGACGTTCGACCCATCATCAAGCTCAAGTCCACGGCCGGTACCGGGTTCACCTACGTGACCCGTAAGAACCGCCGCAACAACCCGGACCGCATCGTCCTCAAGAAGTTCGACCCGGTCGTCCGCAAGCACGTCGAATTCCGAGAGGAGCGCTGACCCGTGGCCAAGAAGTCAAAGATCGCGCGTAACGAGCAGCGCAAGGCCAAGGTGGCCCGGTTCGCCGAGCGGCGCGCCGAGCTCAAGGCGATCATCAAGAACCCCGAGAGCACGGACGAGGCGCGCATGGACGCCCAGACCGCGCTCAACAAGATGCCGCGTGACGCCTCGCCCGTGCGGGTGCGTAACCGCGACGTCGCCGACGGCCGCCCGCGCGGCTACCTCCGCAAGTTCGGTCTCTCCCGCGTCCGGATGCGCGAGATGGCCCACCGTGGCGAGCTGCCCGGTGTCACGAAGTCGAGTTGGTGAGTAGGTAATCATGGCAAAAGCGCGTAGCACCCCGTCCAAGAAGGTCCGTGCCCAGGAGGGTCGTCGCCCCAAGAAGAACCCGTTGAAGGTCGCGGGTATCGAGACGGTCGACTACAAGGACGTCAACACCCTCCGCACGTTCATCTCCGACCGCGGCAAGATCCGTTCGCGCCGCGTCACCGGCCTCACGCCGCAGCAGCAGCGGCAGGTCGCCGTCGCGGTCAAGAACGCCCGCGAGATGGCTCTGCTCCCGTTCACCAGCCGCTGAGCCACCGCTCGGCGCGGTCGAACCGCACCGCACGTCCCGCCCGCGGCAGCTAGCCGCCGACTCGGACAACAGCAACCCGATCGGGGTCGCGCCTCCTGGTTTCAGGAGTGCACGGCCCCGATCGGCGTTATCGCTCCCCCCTCCCCGACCCTCAGGAGTCCGCAGTGGCCGGCGTCCTCAACGGCTTCGCCGTGATCGTCGCGCTCGTCGCGCTCGGGTGGCTCCTCGCCCGTTCACGGGTCCTCGGCAGCGACGCGCGGTTGGTGCTCAACCGACTCGTGTTCTTCGTCGCCACCCCGGCCCTGCTGTTCGACGCGCTCGCACGGACCACGCTCGACCAGGTCTTCACGGGAGTCTTCGTGGTGTCCGCCGGTACGGCGATCGTGATGGCGGTCGCCTACGTGCTCGTCGCGAAGGTGTGGCTGCGGCGCCCGACCGCCGACCTCGCGGTCGGGGCCCTGTCCGCGAGCTACGTCAACTCCGCCAACCTCGGCATCCCCATCGCCGTCTACGTCCTGGGGGACTTCGGGTTCGTCATGCCGCTCCTGCTGTTCCAGGTGGCGGTACTGCAGCCGATCGCGATCGCCGTGCTCGAGCGTGCCGCCCGCGCGGAGGGCACGACCGACGGGGGTGGGGGTGCGTTCGCCTCCGCGCTCCAGGCGGCCCGGACCCCCCTGGTCCTGGCCGCGCTCGCCGGGGTGGTGGTGGCCGCCCTCCCGTGGTCACCGCCCGAACGCCTCCTCGAACCCGTCCACCTGGTCGGCCAGATCTCGGTCCCCGGCGCTCTCCTCGTCTTCGGAATGTCCCTCTATGGCGTGAAGGTGCTCGAGGCCGGGGCCTCACCCCGACGGGAGATCGCGCTGGCGAGCGGACTGAAACTGGTGGCCCACCCACTCCTGGCGTACGCCGTCGGCAGCGGTCTCATGGGGATGCGGGGTCACGAGTTGCTCACCGTCGTCGTCGCGGCGGCCCTGCCCACCGCGCAGAACGTCCTCGTGGTGGCCACCCGGTACGGCCACGGGACACTGCTCGCCCGCGACTCGGCAGTCCTCACCACCCTCGGGTCGCTCCCCGTACTGCTGCTGGTGTCCGCGCTGCTGGCCTGAGCGCGCCACTCAGGTGGCGCCCGCCGCCACGATGCCGGCGAACACGACCGCGTTGTTGACCCCGTGGAGCACGATCCCCGGGACGATCGACCGGTACCACTGCGCCATCACGCACAGGGAGATCCCCACGACCAGCAGATACGGCAGGGCGGGCGGGATCAGGTGCACGGCGGCGAAAATCGTCCCCGCGAGCGCGATCCCCGGGACGGCCCGGAACCTCGCGCGCAGTGCGGGCAGGACGATCCCCCGGAACACCACCTCCTCGGCCACGGGGACGAGCACCGCCACGGCGAGCACCCCCAGCACCACGAACGCGGGCCCACCCGTGGCGAGGTCCTCGAGCCCGGCCTCGGACCCCTCCTGCCCGGCCCCCAGCGGGAGCAGCACGATCATGGATGCGACGACCCCGGCGACCATCACGGCCGGGATCTGCCACAGCAGGTGTACCGGTGACCGCTCGGGCGCGCGGAGCCCCACATCGGCCCAGCGCAACCCGCGTCGGCGGAGCAGGTGCACCCACACCGCGACCAGCGCCGCCACCGCCGTGCCGCCGAGCACCACGAGAGCGAGCAGGGCGGTGTCGGGCGGCGGGCTACCGACGGTGCTCGCGACGAGGAGTCCGAGGAGGACGACGACGACGAGTCCGACCACATACCCCACAACCCAGGCCAACGCCGAGAGCGCCGCCCGACCACGGACCGGTGTGGTCCAGAGTCCGGCGGCGCGGGCGGGCGGTGGGGTGATTACCGCAGCTCCTCGATCACGACAGGGCCTCGGCCACCCGGTACGGGGCCGCCGTGGCGGCGGCGACCTGATCGAGGGTCACCCCGTCGACCAGCTCGATCAGGGTGAGCCCGTCGGAGTCGCGGTCGAAGACCCCGAGTTCGGTGATGATCCGGTCCACGCACCCCAGACCGGTGAGCGGGAGGGAGATCTCCGGGACGATCTTCGACGAGCCGTTCTTGGCCAGCTGGTCCATCACCACGACGATGCGGCGGGCGCCCACCACGAGGTCCATCGCGCCGCCCATGCCCTTGACCATGGCCCCGGGCACCATCCAGTTGGCGATGTCGCCGGCCGGGTTGACCTCCATGGCGCCGAGTATCGCCACGTCGATCTTCCCCGAGCGGATCATGCCGAAGCTCATGGCCGAGTCGAAGATCGACGAGCCGGGCAGCGTGGTGACGGTCTCCTTGCCGGCGTTGATCAGGTCCGGGTCGACATCGTCCGGATGCGGGTACGGCCCGATCCCCAGCAGGCCGTTCTCCGACTGCAGGGTGACGTTGACGTCCTCAGGTACGTAGTTGGGTACCAGCGTCGGCAGACCGATCCCCAGGTTGACGTACTGGCCGTCCGAGAGCTCGAGGGCCGCGCGGGCGGCCATGGCCTTGCGGTCGCGACCGAGCCGGGCGGGCGTGCTGGAGGTGCTCATCAGCGCTGTCCTTCCGAAGGCGGGTTGGTGGTGGTCTTCTCGATCCACTTGGTCTGCTCCACCTGCTGCGGGGTGAGTTCGACCAGACGGTGCACGAAGATGCCGGGCAGGTGGATGTCGTCCGGGGCCAGTTCTCCGACCTCGACGATCTCCTCGGCCTCGACGATGCACACCCGACCGGCCATGGCGGCCAGCGGCGAGAAATTGCGGGCGGTGAGGTTGAACCTCAGGTTGCCGCTGCGGTCCGCGACCGCGGCCCGCACGAGCGAGAAGTCGGCCTCGATGGCCTGCTCGAGCACGTAGGTCTCGCCCCGGATCTCCCGGGTCTCCTTGGGCGGGGAGGCCAGCGCGACCCCGCCCTCGGAGTCGTACTTCCACGGCATCCCGCCATCGGCCACGTAGGTCCCCACGCCGGTGCGCGTGTAGAACGCCCCGATCCCGGAGCCGCCGGCACGCATCCGCTCGGCGAGGGTGCCCTGCGGCGTCAGCTCGACCTCGAGCTCACCAGACAGGTACTGCCGCGCGAACTCCTTGTTCTCGCCGACGTACGACGAGACGATGCGTCGCAGTTTGCCGGTCTCCAGGAGCATGCCGAGGCCCTTGCCGTCGACCCCGGCGTTGTTGGAGAAGACCTCGAAGTCCCCGACGTCGCGGGCCGCGAGTGCCTCGATGACGACCTGCGGGATCCCGCAGAGGCCGAAACCGCCGGCGGCGATCGACGCCCCGTCCGGGATGTCCGCGACGGCCTGCTCCGCGGTCATGATCTTGCTGGACATACTCGTCCTCCTTGAATGTGGGCGGTCAGGCGATGCCGAGGATCTCGATCGCCGTCTTGCGCATGTCGACCTTGCGGACCTTCCCGGTGACGGTCATGGGGAACTCGTCCACCACGTGGACGTACCTGGGGATCTTGTGACGGGCCAGCTTGCCGGTCGCGAAGTCCCGGACCTCCTCGGCGGTCAGGTCGTCGCGTCCGGGCTTCAGCCGGATCCACGCCATCAGTTCCTCACCGTACTTCGGATCCGGGACCCCGATCACCTGGGCGTCGAGGATGTCGGGATGGGTGTAGAGGAACTCCTCGACCTCACGCGGGTAGATGTTCTCGCCCCCGCGGATCACCATGTCCTTGATACGGCCGGTGATCCGCACGTAGCCGTCGGCGTCCATCTCCCCGATGTCCCCGGTGTGCATCCACCCGTCGGCGTCGAGCGCCTCTGCTGTCTTCTCCGGCTCGTTCCAGTACCCGATCATCACGCTGTAGCCCTTGGTGCAGAACTCCCCCGCCTCGCCGCGCGGCAGGGTCTCACCCGTCTCCGGGTCGATGATCTTAATCTCGAGGTGCTGACCGACCCGCCCCACGGTGGTGACGCGGCGATCCAGCGAGTCGTCGGCCCGGGTCTGTGTGGACACCGGGGAGGTCTCGGTCATGCCGTAGCAGATCGAGACCTCCTCCATGTTCATCCGGTCGATCACCTGACGCATGGTCGCCTCCGGACAGGGTGAGCCCGCCATGATGCCGGTCCGCAGGGAGGACAGGTCGTAGGAGTCGAAGTCCTCGAGCGCGAGCTCGGCGATGAACATCGTCGGCACGCCGTACAGGCTCGTGCACTTCTCCTGCGCCACCGCCCGCAACGAGGCCGCGGGGTCGAACGCCGGCGCGGGGATCACCATGCACGACCCGTGGGTGGTGCACGCGAGGTTGCCCATCACCATGCCGAAGCAGTGGTAGAAGGGCACCGGGATGCATACCCGGTCCACCTCGGAGTAGTTGATGGTCTCACCCACGAAGAACCCGTTGTTGAGGATGTTGGTGTGGGAGAGCGTGGCGCCCTTGGGGAAACCGGTCGTGCCCGAGGTGTACTGGATGTTGATGGGGTCGCCGGCGCCGAGACCGGCGCGGATCCCGGCCAGCTCGTCGGCGTCGGTGGGCCCCGACATCATGGACTCCCACTCCTCGTCGCCGAACAGCACCACCACCTCCAGGTCCGGGCAGCTCGGCTGGACCTGCGAGAGCATGCCGGTGTAGTCCGAGTCCTTGAACTGGGGCGCCGCGACCACGGCCTTGATCCCGGCCTGCTTGAGCACGTACTCCAGCTCGTGGACGCGGTAGGAGGGGTTGATGTTGACCAGCACCGCCCCGATCTCGGCGGTGGCGTACTGGATCATCACCCACTCCCAGCGGTTGGGGGACCAGATCCCCACACGGTCGCCGGTCCGGATCCCGAGCCGGAGCAGGCCCGAGGCAAGGCGACGGACGTCGGCGTGGAACTCCGTGTAGGTCCACCGGAGTCCGGCCTGCACGTCGACGAGGGCGTCGCGGTCGCCGAAGCGCTCGACCGTGGCGGCCAGGTTGTCGGCGATCGTCTGCGTGAGCAGCGGGACGTCGGTGTCCCCACGGGTGTGGGAGAGTGCGGGGTCCAGTGGGGTGGAATCGAGATCGGTGGTGGTCATCTCGGTACTCCTTGGCGGTCTGTCGGGTGGGGGGTCTCAGGTGGCGGAGGCCGCGGCGCGACGCATCGTGGCTTCGGCCTGTCGGAAGACGGGGCCGTCGACCATGCGGCCGTCCAGCCGGAAGACGCCCTGGTTGCTCCGGGCGGCGTCGAGGACCTTCCGGGCCCAGGCCACCTCGTCGTCGTCGGGCGCGTAGGCCTGTCGGACCACCGCCACCTGGGACGGGTGGATGCAGGCCGTGGCCACGAACCCCAGGGCGACGGCGTCGAGCGCCTCGGCGCGCTGACCGGCCTCGTCGGCGATGTCGAGGTGGACCGAGTCCACCGCCCACCGACCGAAC
>NZ_JAALDV010000015.1:0-21165 GCF_014145045.1 Dietzia sp. DQ12-76 | reverse complement strand
GATCCCCATGAAACACCGGGGCTAGGTCGCGATGTCCAGCTTCTTGGACAGCTGCCACCTGACGACTATGCGTGAATAGACATCGGTGATGAATGCCGCGTACGCCATCCGCTATACGTGCGGATGTAGGTGATGTCCGCGACCCACAGCCGGTTTGGTCGCTCGGCGACGAACTTGCGTTCCATTACGTCAACACGACGTGCAGTCCTGGGTTTCGGGCGGGTGGAGTGCGGTGATTTGGCTCGCTGGATCCCTTTGAGGCCTTCGGCGCGCATGAGGCCATCGACGGTGCAACGGGCGACCTGGTGGCCGACGCGGCCCATCTCCTTACACATCTTCGGGACGCCGTACATGTGGTAGTTCCCCTCGTACATCTTGGTTAGCACGGCATCGCTGACCGACCGCGCTGGGGGCGGGCGGGGCTTCGGGCGTAGTAGGACGAAGGCGCGATCTCGGCGCTGGTCTCGTCCAGTGGATCGCAGATCGGCTGTACACCGTGTGCGTCATTGTGGTGGTCAATGGACTCGACCTATAGCGCTGTGGACGATCCAGCTCCGCAGCGAAGAAAGCCGACCCCTGCTTGCGGACTGTGTACGGCCGCCGGAGCTCACGGGTGCTCCTTCACTGGCTAAGCCAGGCGGGCGTCGCGATCGGCGGACACCGACGAGGCGTCCTGGCCCTCGGCCTGGGCCTTGCGCACCCAGGTCCGTAATGCTTGGCGATGCAGGCCGAGCTGATCGGCTACTCGCACGATCGCAACATGTGGGCGATCGGGTCGGCCTGTGCTTCCAGCGTTTCATGCGTGGCGCGTTCACAAAGCTCATCCGGGTACTTCCGAGGTGCTCCCATAGTTTTGATGACCCTTCCCGGGCAATTGATGTCTCCGTCAAACCCGGGCCACTCCAACGGTACTACCGCGCCGGACCCGCGATACCGAAAGGCCCCATCTGCCAGGCGTGACCGCTGCGGTCGCGATCGCCGATTCGCAGTCCCGCCAAAGGCGATGGGCTACGACGCAGAGCCGACCCAGCAGTAGCCACATCCTGGCCAGAATGTCCCCGGTCATCCGGGACGGGATCTTCGTCGCCCAGATGTGCCACGAGTACGCGAGCGCAATTACCAACACCGGCATCTGAGGGCCCTGACCTACGCCCAGCGGGACCGGCTTCTTGGGGAACCACAGATCGCACTTCTGCAAACCACCTGGCTTGTGCTCGGCACGGCCCCCCGGGGCCACCCCGACGGTGCTCGGGGCGGATCTCTCGCAGATGGTCCTTGAGCACGCTCATCGAGTGCGGGCTGGCGATCCGCTCAGTGATCAACAACCGCTGGAATCGTTGGATACTCCGCGCGCAACTGACGGCTCTCCGGCAAGAACTGAATCGCACTGGGTCTGATGGAGGCTCGGGTTATTGGATTCCGACCAGGGTCTGGTCAGTCCGTTTCGTAGCGTAGAACGCTTCCTCGAATTCCGCTGGTGGGACGTCGCGCAGGTATCCGTGCAGGCGGTCGTGGTTGTGCCAGTAGACCCAGTCGAGGGTGGCGAGTTCGACGTCCTCGACGCTCTTCCAGGGCCGTCTCTCGCGTGCAGGACCGCGGATGAGTTCGGCTTTGTAATAGCCGTTGACGGTCTCGGCCAGCGCGTTGTCATAGGAATCGCCGACGGTTCCGATCGAGGGCACCGCGCCAATCTCGGCCAGGCGCTCGCCATAGCGGATCGACGTGAATTGACTGCCAGCGTCGCTATGACACCGCAACCCCTCCAGCTGAGTGCCGCGTGACCAGCGGGCCACTTCGATCGCGTCCAAGACCATGCTGGTGCGCATGTGTGAGGCAACCCGCCACCCCACGATCGTGCGCGAGTAGGCATCGATAATGAAGCAGACATAGGCGACGCCGGCCCAGGTCGGGACGAATGTCAGGTCGGTGACCCACAACTGGTTCGGCGCGGTGGCGGTGAAGTCGCGACGCACCAAGTCGGGATGGCGCGGCACCCGCGGGTCGGGTCTTGTGGTGCGCACCCGCTTGCTGCGCCGGACGCCCTCGATCCCGCCGGCCCGCATCAGCCGGGCGACCTGGTCCCGGCCGATGTCGTGACCAGCACGCCGGGCCGCCTTCCAGATCTTTCGTGCCCCGTAGACGCGGAAGTTGTCCTCCCACAGCTGCCGCACGACTGGACCCATGACCTCATCACGCTACGACCGCGTGGACGGTTTCCGCTTCTTGAACTCGTAATAGCTACTCGGGGCCACCTGCAGAACTGCGCAGATGCGCTCGACCCCCAGAAGCCGACCCGCGACGACATCGTCGCGGTTGGCGTCGATGAACGCGGCTACTTCTTGTGCTGGCGGTCGAGCTCCGCCCCAAAGAAACTCGCTGCCCTCTTGAGAATCTCGTTGGCTCGCTTGAGCTCGCGGACTTCCTGCTCGAGGGCCTTCATCCTCGCCGACTCGCTCGTGCTGACCCCCGCCACGTGGCCCTCATCTACGTCAGCCTGACGCACCCACGACCGCACGGACTCAGCACCGTAACCAAGCTGGGCTGCCACTCGCTTCACCGTGCCGTGATCAGTGCCCAGCTCAGCTCGCAGGGTCCTGACCATCCGCACCGCAGCGGCCTTCTCTTCAGGGCTGTAGCGACGCGTGGTCGGCTTCCCCTGACTGGTGTCCTTCGGCATGAGTCCATCCTCGTTTCCAAACGATGGAGACTCCACCCAACCCAGTGCGATTCAAACGCATTGGCAAGGGATCCCTTCGAAGCGAGCTTGCACTTCGGCGGCCCCAAAGAAGGCGAGCTCCGAGCGCACCGTGTTCCGCGCCACCGCAGTCTCCTGGCGGTCTCCTTAATCGGCACGCCCTCGCTATTGTGAAAGCGGCGATCTCGGCCCGCCGCTGCACCGCAATCACTCCCCCAGGGTCGGGACGCGTTACGATTCACCCGTCACCCATGGGTCAGTATTCGCCCACAGTCGACACCCTATCTGCCACATCTACCCAAAACAGCGCTGGGGTTTCGCAACCGCGGACGCTACCTCCTCAGGACACTCATCCACTGCAGCAGAATCAAGGCGCGAATGAACGCACGCTAAACCAAAAAACAACGAGAGCGACGGGCCGGACCAGTGTTGGAAGACGGTGGCAGCGGCACAAGCAGACTTTCTCAGAGCTGGCTATCGAGCGGTTCTCCACATCCTGATGAACAAGCAAACCAAAAACAACTGCACGGCCGCCGCTATCGCCCAAGTGAAACCAGCACCGACCGCACCACCCTTGATTATCAGTACTGGCCCAACCATTACGGTGAACAACGTCGCAACGACATTGTATAAAACGAACTTTCGACTTGGGACTACGGCGACGGCCGGAATAGCGATGGCTGTGTTGGCAAACACGAAAACACCGACCAGACTGATCGCAAACAGCAGAGCTCGGCTAGGTCGTGCGTCCTCGCCGAATACGAAAGCCAGTACTGGCGCACCAAAAACCACCAAAACGAATCCAGATACTAAAGCAAAAACTGCCGAAAGCGACAAAAGCCGAAACACCAGCTTAGCCAACAGGTCCTTCTCCTGCGCAACGACATGTGAAGATATCTCTTTTGCAAAACTTTGGCCGATTGACTGAAAAAGAACAGAACCAACGCGGATATAGTACGAAACTATTGCAAATCTGCCGAGCGCCTCCAAGCTGCCGAACGCCTCTAGAGCTATTCTCACGAGTGTCGGCGAAAGCAGCGTCAAGAAGGCCGAGGCACCGAGAGTCATGAGAGACGCCAGATCAAGCCGAGTCTCCGATTGGGACCCTTCGCCCGGGTCCACACCGGAAGCAGCCAGCTTCTTGTCATAAACGAAGTACTGAACGGTCCAGAACGCAGCCGTCAGAAACAAACCGAAAGCCAATCCGAAAGTTAGCATTCCAACCAATACCGAAGCTACGTTCAAAACGGCTCGTATGATTGTCGACTTCGACATAGCAACATGGCGACCCGCACGTGCCGCTAGACCGTTGGCGCAGAATATGCTGTTTTCGACAATCTTACTGGCTGCAAGAGCACCCGCGAGCACACCAAAGTCGACACCGTAAACGATCGACGAGATTGTAACAACTAGGCCCGAAAAAAATACCCCAACAACAAACTGCGAACGACTGTACGCCGCCAAAGTGTCGCGGTCTACTGGGTGCGACGATAAGTAGTCGCGGAGCCTGAAGTGAGCGAAAACCAACACTGGACTACATATCGCTAGCGCCAATGTATAACGGCCAACTTCGGCCGCTCCTTCAAAACGCGCTACCAGCACCAAGATTACAACTTGACTTAGCACCAGAACAACGCGGCCGGAAAGTATAATCGCCGCACCTAATGAATTCAATGCATCTCCCGAAGTACGGCTGAACACTGCTCGCATTTGGCTCGATATGCAAGCGGAAACAGCGAACGCCGGCCAAACTCCAGAAAAAAAGGACCGGCGGAGGTCACCTGGGCCAGAGCAATAACGCTATAAACTGCGGATTCCCAACCTACTTGCCTTAGAAAGAATCTGCATCGCAGCGAGCGTAGGACGCTCGATTGAAACACAAATGAGCCTAATCGCCACAGGTAGATTCTCTTTCCACTGATCATCTAGGCGTATTGAGATTGAGTCCGACGACCTAAGCATCCGGTTACCGGCAATATTATGAAAACTCTCCGGCTGACTACCCGAGAACGCAGCAAACCGTTCGGAAACAGATTCGAATACAATCTCGCCTTCTGTAGCGACTATCTCTTCGTAGCTTAGGCATCTATATTCCAACGCAGAGCGTGGACCTGACCAAGCGGCGTAAAGGTTCGCAATCGACCAACCAGCTACGCATCGTAGAACAGCGAAACGATCACGCGGCGCACTAGCCTTTAGCTCAAGTGCCCTATTGTTCCCTTTCATTCTACTATGCACCACGGCCGGCAGACGGCGATGCACATGAAGGAAGACGACCGTTTGCACGCCGACCAAGTCGTTCAGCATTCTCGCACGCCGTCGGCCGTTGGCATTCTTGCTTGAATCAATTACAACCTCGAAACCTGCTTCCGCTAACGATGCGAAAACAGACTCCCAAGCAACCCTCCAAAGGCTGCTAGGCGATTTACTAAATTCGCTGTCGGCCAACGTAGCTGATAACATCGAAAGGCTCTCCCCAGATGCGTCAACAGCGTTCTGAATAATGGGTTTCCAAAATGGGCAATTATTTACAGTCTGACCACATGAGCAGTCCCTGCGCTTCGCTGCCCAAATGAAAAGGCTGAACAATTCTCCGCCTGAAAATCCACCAACCCTCGTGGCCACGAGACGATCGACTAGACTCGAGCCGCTACGGCCGTATCCGCCAACATATATGACGCGGTTCATATCTACTCCAATCACTCGACGGGAACGCTCTGGGTTCATTGTCGGCCACCATCTCGCCGGTAACCCAGCCTTTCGGCAGTCTCACTCACACTGCCCCAAACTTCATCGACTAGGCCAGTCGGCCACGATTCCCAAGCCTTAGAGGATTTGGAGAATCCAACGGTCCCCTGTACACGGCCAGCTTCCCTTCCCAAGTCGTGATCGTGCAGATGATAATTCAGCACAGACTCGTCCCACTCAACCCGGAAACCCTCAAGGGCACTGCGAAGCGTCTCCCGAGGGAAGTCACAGAGATCTTCGTAGAAGATCGTAGTTGCGCGAGAGTCAACTGCGACCGCGAAGCTCGCCAAGCTGGAAGAAACTCGACTCCAGTAGTTGGCCGCCGCTAGAACCAGGTTCGTGCCCTCTTCAAGTTCCTGATTCGCTAGGGCCGACGGAATATATCGACCTCCCTTAGTGAACGAGAACACCTGGTCGAGCGGATGCCTGTGCATAATCGCATAACGCGCGTTTGGGTACAGTGCGTCGATGGCAAGGGGACATTCGGCATAACGTGGTGACTTGTCTATCCACTCGGGTTTACTCTTGCTCGATGCATAAGTATCGAGAAACGCCCGCCCAAAACCGCCTACAGCCTCACGGCGAGCTTCAGCGTCATATCCAAGATCTTGGAGTCCCTTTGAGGATGCTTCTTCAAGAAGAAGGGCGCCTAGGTGAGCCAAGTAGTCAGTCTCCGGAGGCACAGCTATCGCAGGGTGAGAGTCCAGGCAGTATCTCAGTAGTGTTGTGCCGGAGCGGTAGGGCGACAGGACGAACTTTGGCACAGTGCTGGCAGGCTCCCAGCGCGCGTCGACGACTCTAACCCGGGTTCGACCGCGAACCAGCTCTCCGTAGACACGACGCGCACTCTCGATAGACCGATTCCAACCCATTTTTGCCTCTCATGCTGCGTTCCAACTGGGGTACGTTACAGCGCGCTCGCGGCCCGCCATGCTTGTATCAATGTAGGCCATCGACCACAAAAGGCCCACATAGATCGCAAGCGAAATGGAAAAGAAACCTTCGTAGAAATTAAGGCTGGATAGTACCCCACATCCTGACACCACAACAAAAACCGAGTTACGGTTCGCGCTAGCGCATGAAGTGCGCGTATAAGACTTAAGAATTCGGTAGAGCGGGACTGCGAAAAAGAAAGCGATCGTGAGAATTCCTATCGGGACACCCAAATAAATCAATAGCGCGACAAAATGATTGTGAATATTGTTCTCTAGACCAAGTGGTGCAACGACAAGCCATTCAGAGTGCGACCACCCCGCCAGTGCTTTAATAGGGTCATTCGATATAAGTTGGGTCGCGCCATCTACAAGCCGGAACCGAGCTGTGACATTAGTCTCAAGAACGCCGTCTCCAACGATCGATGAGCCAACATCGGTCTCCGCTAAGCTCGGATAGACTTGTTCCATTAAGAAAGTGCTTGTAGCTGAAAGCACGAGCACAGTCGCGGCGACGATAACCTTGGCGCCACTCCGAATCAGAAACCAAGCGACGATCACGAGTACCATCGAAAGAAGCATGTTACGAGATTGCCCAGTCAACTGTAGGCTCAAGACGGTCGCAAGTGCGAGAACGCGCTTGGTCTTAGTCAGACTTGACCAGAAGACCAAAACAAAGGCCAAAACGATCGCGACCACGATGCCCTGTTCTCCGAAGCTTCTGGGAACGCCGGCGGTTTTCATGAAAGGTAAGACTATACCTAAATCCCGGGAGGGCCGTGGAGCTTCTAAGAACGTAGCTCCGGTGATCGAAATATACAGGGCCAAAGTCGCAAGGGCGGCCGCTCCTATCGAGTACCATCCGAGCAGATCTTCCAATGATACGGTTCGGAAAATATGGCAGAAGCATGCTGCCAGCAAGAGGAGGATGAATCTAGAGGCCACGTGGCTCAGTTCGGAATACTCTTGCGTTACTAGCACACGCGCTGCATATATGGCGTATGCGAAAGTAAGCACCACTATTAAGTGAAAGTACCCCGGGAAAAGTATAACTCGCTGGTAGGCGGCCCCATAGACAGTTGAGATCAATGTAACCGCAAAGAGGACGGAAATGTAAATCATCGTGACTAGTGTTGCCACTCCACCGAATGTGACGCGTGGCAGCAACGGGACCATTGAGATGAGGCCGAGATAAATCATCACTTGAACCTTGCCAGATGTGGCCACGCTCGCCATAGACTTACTTTCCGATAAGCTGGGTTCTTTCAATTCTGCAACCGCGCTTGCATCGCGCCACGATATTCATGGGCGACTCGAGCGTCCTTACCCACAAACTCACGACTAGTTGGCTACTCGGGCATTAACTTGGCATTCTCTAATTCTATCGCGATCACATAGTATGACTTTTGGGCGCCGCTACAAGTGACCAGCGTGAAAGATAGCTGTCTGGTAGGGAATTTCCTCGCTGTAGTAGCTTTTGTCGCCCAGCGCTAGAGGGTAACAGTTCGTTCTTTCGGGCTCGTGTCAGCGATTCTCCTGCAGCTCAATAGAAGAGCGCGCTTGGATTCGCATCCATTGTCGGGCCGATTCATGGTCATCAAAGGCTGTTAGCTGGTCTGGGGTCAAATGAACTGGGGCGACGCGGACCTGAGAAATGGATTCGTGTTTCTTTCCATAGATCGGAACCTCCGTTTCGTCGAATAGTTCTTCCACTGCCTTCTCATTGTCTCTCAATCCGGTGTAGACAATCTCAATGTCTTTCCCGGACTGCTGTATCAGAGTCTTAGCGACCTCTGCGATCTTTACCGGCTCGCCCATATCAAGGACTAGGGTGTCGCCTGAATCGCCCACGACTGCAGCTTGTAATACTAACTGGCAGGCTTCAGGGATAGTCATAAAGTAACGGCTCACCTCTGGGTCTGTGACGGTCACCGGGCCGCCATCCTTGATTTGTTTCTCGAACACAGTGAGGACTGAACCCCGGGAACCGAGAACATTCCCGAAGCGTACTGACGCATACTTGCCGGTTCGCGCCGCTACAGCTCGAGCAGCTGTCAATCGTTCTGCGATCCTCTTACTCGTCCCCAGCGTTGTCGTCGGACTGGCAGCTTTGTCGGTCGAGATGTTAACGAAGGTCTCGACCCCGCTTGCCTCCGCTGCGTCCAACAGATTCAGGGTCCCCAGTACGTTGGTCTTCAGAGCCTCAAGGGGATAGTGCTCCAGCAGCGGCATGTGCTTGAGCGCCGCGGCATGAAAGACTATTTGCGGTCGCCGTTGCAGGAATATCTCAGCGATCGAACTTCGGTCCCGTATTGAGGCAAGAATTGTGTCTTCGCCGTCGAGCATCGCTTGATCCTGTATGGACAACTGAACCGCGTGTAGACCCGATTCGTCACGATCGAGCATCATCAGTTCTCCAGGCCTAAACCTGACCAATTGGCGGCACAGTTCCGAGCCGATTGATCCACCTGCGCCCGTGACCAGTATCCGCTTTCCGCGCATGTAGTTAGCTATTTGGGTTTGATTGAGCCGTGCCGGCGACCTACCCAAAAGGTCAGTGACGTTTATCCCTCGCAATTCATCGGCAGCTACGCGGGAATTCATCAATCGATCAATCGGCGGCAAGACCAGAACATGAAGCCCCGCCTCTTCTGCGCGATCACGGACATCGATCAATTCTTCCGCGGGTAAGCTGGGAACCGCCACCAACAAAGTTCCCGCGCCGAACTTGCTCGCGAAATCTGCAATGTGCGCGCGCGTTCCTCGGACTCTGATCCCGTCAACGACCATGCCCTGTTTAGTGGGGTCGTCATCCAGGATTGCCACCGGGCGGAACTTTGAAACGCTGGATCGACGCAGCTGGCTCACCAACTGGCGTCCCCCGTCTCCAGCTCCGAATACTAAGACGGGCTCAGCGTCAGCAGTCGCTCCGGCGCCGAATAATTCTTTTCGACGCACCAGCGACCTAAGCACCAGCGCTGCGAGCGTTGTGAACGCCCCTGCAACTAGCGGTGTAGACCTCGGAACCCCTTCGTAGTCTCCGCTAGCGATGTGCCCCGCGAACACCACGAAAGAGGCTCCAGCGAACACGACAATAAGAACGCTGGTCTCTAGCAGACTGCCTGGAACAAACCGACCACGATAGAGCCCTGCCAACCAACCTGCGCCCCAGCTCAGCGCAACGACGCCGAGGAGAACCAAGTAGAATCGGGACATACCTAGCGTTGCAGCTAGTTGGTCGAGCGCGAAGTCGTAACGCATCCAGAGCGCAACCAGAAGCATAACCAGCCAAACAAGCGCGTCAATGGGCATCCACGGTGAAAAAGCAATGACGCCAACTTCGCCCTCCGAGCGGCTGCTCCGAATCAACCGAGCGCTGCGAGTCATTCTCCCTCCTCAACGTAAGAGCGCACGACTTCTTTTCGAGCGGCCATTATTCCTCCCGTGCGGAGTTTCGCGTGCTAGACGAATAGTAGTAAGAGTCGTAATAACCGTTCGTCCCCTTCTTCGCGGGCTTATTCGCTACAGTCACTACGCCCAGAAGTTTTGCGTCTGCTTTTTTCAAATTGTCGACGGCCTGCGCGACTTGGTCAGTAGTCGTGCGGTGGGTTCGGACCACTAGAAGTGCTCCGTCAGAAATCTGAGCGATCAGAGCGCCATCAGTGACGGGCAAAAGGGGCGGGGAGTCGATAATCACGTAGTCGTAGCGGCGTCTAAGATCTTCGAAAAGTAACCGGGCAGTATCTGAGGCCAAAAGCTCCGAGGGGTTTGGCGGAAGAGGCCCGCAAGCCAGCAATTCCACTCCCGCATGTCGCGTCGCCTGAACCACGTCGGCAAAATTGGCCTGACCGGAAAGAATATTCGTCAAGCCGACTTTGTCGGGCATGGACATGTACTGGACGACAAGCGGTCGGCGAAGATCCGCCTCGATCAGAAGAACGCTGTTTCCCGCCTCAGCAAGCGCAAGCGAAGTGTTTATCGCGGTTTCGGACTTTCCCTCCATGGCGATTGAGGAAGTCACCACTATGACGTGTGGTGGATGGTCCACATTGAGGAATTGTAGATTTGTGCGCAACCGCCGGAAGGACTCCGCCGCCGGGGAATGTCCCGTGCGAAATGGAACAAGGTGAGCCGATTCGCCGTCCCTGTCCTCGTCCTTACGGAAGGGTATCGAACCCACTACCGGCTTGCCGGTGAGTTCTTCAAGCTGGTCCTTGGACTTGACCCTTCGGTCAAGTGTATTAACAAGAAGCGCAATCATCATTCCGCCGAGTAGACCGAGAACGAAGCCGATCGCTACGTTTTGCTCGGTTTTTGGCGCCACCGGAGACGTCGGGAGAGCCGGGGGGTTCACTACAGTGAGTTTGGCCAATGCTGGTCCGCCGCCATCCGGAACCTCGAGCTGGTTGATAGCAGCGGGTAGGACCTGGCCATATCCCTCCGCGATCCGCAGAGCACGGTCGGGGTCCGTGTCCTTTACGGTCACTGCAAGAAGGACGGTGTTCGCATCAGCGGTGGCACTGGCGGCGTCCGCGACCTCTCTGGCAGTTCGGTCGATCCCAGACACCTCTACAACATCTTGCGCGATCGTCGAGCTTCCGACCAGTTCTGCGTAGGAACGCACCCGCTGTTGCGCGCCCAAAGAGCCCTGATAAACAGCCGCGGCTGAGTCGCCTACCGATGCTGTGACGTAGAACTGGATTCTAGCTTCGTAAATCGGGGTGGTCATGAGGCTCAATCCCAACCCCAGTAGGCCTCCAACAAGGGTGGCAGCCACGATGACCATCCAGCGGGCACGGAAGACAGCCAACAGGTCCCGCAGATCCACTCCAGGGTCCTTCCTCAAGTCAGTTGCAGCATAAACCCGAGCCAGCCAGCGTGAACTCGAGCAGAAGGCTGACACTACTTTGCTGAGGCGCGGCTCAGAAGCCATCGTTCACACGATAAACATGACTTCACCTGGCGCGGGCGTCGCGGACTGCGGGTTCTTGGGGTCTGCGCTCAGGTCGTCTCCGTAACCTAGTTCCGGTGAGAAGCCGATTCTTCCGCCGCCGCGCGGCGGTTGTCGCCACGGCACTCTTCGTGCTTGTGCTGACCGCAGCGGGCCTATCGGCCAGCAGCGCGGTCCTCCATCCGCGGGTCGACTCTCCCGGGCGCGTAGATGCAATAGTGGTGGTAGCGGGCGCAAACGACGACCGCTACTTCTATGCTCGTCACCTCGCTGCGACGAAGGTCTCGGACCACATACTGGCCTCCCGGCCACCTGGGGCAAACGCCCAGTACGTCCATTACTTGGACCCCGACTGCGCATCCGCTAGGATCCTCGCCGGCAAAGCGCGGGGCGTTGAAGTCGAGTGCTTTACGCCCGATATTGATACCACGGAGGGTGAGGCAACTGCTGCGACCCGGATCGCCCGCGAACGGGGGTGGGAGTCGATACTTGTGGTGACAAGTTGGAGCCACGTATCACGGGTGCGGATCTACTTTGAGCAGTGCTTTGATGGCGCCGTCTACGTGACCGACACTCCCCGCCCACTATCCAAGTCAAGGAAGAAGGCCTTGTTGCACGAGTCCGGGGGCTACCTCAAAGCGCTAGTTAAACCTGCTTGCTGACGCTAAATCCCGTGAGGAACACCTGGAAAAGCGAATCGCCAGCGGCCGTGGAGGGGGGTCCGACGGCCGCCAGCGACTCTGTCGCACGATGCACGTCCGCGACCGGGGGTGGTCAGCGTAAACCGCGCATCGAGGCGCAGTCGGTGGCAACGTGAGGGGGGGTCAGTGTTGCCTCCGACTGAGAACCACTATAGGAACCCCACGCGCACTCCACAACCGTCAGCTAACGGCCGACAGCCCCGGTCAGGCCGGTTCACTGACACGCCTCGGGCGCGTCACCTCTCGGCCAAGAACCAGAGACTCCCCCATGGACTGCACATACGGGTACTCGTCGCCGAACAGAAGCTGATCGGCCTTGGCCCGCCGGAAGTAGTGGTGCAGCGGATGCTCCCAAGTGAATCCGATTCCGCCGTGCACCTGGATCGCCTCCTCCGCTGCCGTCATCGCCGCTCGTGAGGCCAGCACGCGCGCCGCCGCGGCGCGGACGGCCAGTTCTGTCCCTCCCGGCTCGGCAGTTCCTGACTCGTCACAACCCCGCTCGGCGCCACTCGACGCGTCGAGCACCGTGACCTCAGCCAACTCGATGGCAACGAGGAGGTCGACGAGCTTGTGCTTGATCCCCTGGAAGGAGCCGATGGTCCGCCCGAACTGCTGACGCGTCCCGGCGTACTCCACCGCCATCTCCAGGCACCTCCGCGCGAGGCCCACCTGCTCCGCGGCCAGGGCGATGAGGACGCGTGAGCGCACCTCCTCGAGACGCGACGCGACACCCGGTCCCGAGATACGGCGCGCCGTCGCCCCGTCGAACTCGACGGTCGCGAGCTGGCGCGTGCCGTCCAGTTGCTCGCCGACCGACCGTCGCACGCCGGGCGCCGAACCCTCGACCAGGGCGAGTTCGGTGCCGTCGGGGCCGTGTGTGACGACGACGAGGAGTTCCGCGCTCTCCCCGTCAACGACCGCGTGCTGTACCCCCGTCAGGCTCAGTTCCCGCTCCCCCGCGACCTCGCCGCGGATGGACGAGGTGACGATCCCCGGCCCGCAGACCAGGGCGGCGGTCCGCGCGCCCGACACGATCCCGGGCAGGAGCTCGGCGCGCGTGTCCCGGTCAGCGGCGTCGAGCAGCGCGAGGCCGGCCATCACGACGGAGGAGAGGTAGGGCGCCGACCCCAGAGTGCGGCCGAGACCCGTCATGACCACGGTCAGGTCCCGGAACGTGCCATCGGCGCCACCCGTGGCCTCGGGGAACGGGATCTCGGTGAGCCCGAGCTCGCGGATCGACGGCCACACGTCGTGCCCGGGCGCGATCCCCGACCACACATCGTCGAGCGTCTCGGCCAGGTCCTTCTGTTCTGTGCTGAGGTTGATGGGCATGTCCGCCTCCTACCGGGGCTCGCGCGGCAGTCCGAGCCCGCGCTCACCGATGATGTTTCGCTGGATCTCGTCCGAACCGCCGGCGATCCGATAGCCCGGGGCGCCCAGCAGATGCTGGGTCCAGGCGAACGTGTCCGCCTCGCCGGTGTCGGCGAGGATCCGGTGGCCGAGGAACGACGCCGCCGCGTCCCCCACCCGCTTGAGGTTCTGGGTCCACACGAGCTTCCCTATCGACCCCTCGACGCCCGGCACCGCGCCGGCCTGTTCCAGCTCGGCGTACCGGGCGACCAGCAGGGCCTGGGCGCGCTCGTAGAGGTGGGATTCCGCGATCCGTCCGCGGACCTCCGGTGCCCCGGTGATGCCCAGCGAGGTCGCCAGCCGGATGAGGTCGGCAGTGTTGCCGCCGGCGTCGACAATCCCCGCGCTGGACTGACGCTCGAAGCCGAGGGTGGTCAGCGCGACCCGCCAACCGTCGCCCACCTCGCCCACCCGGAACTCGTCCGGCAGCACGACGTCGGTGAGGAACACCTCGTTGAACGTCGACCCGCCCGACATCTGACGGATCGGACGCACCTCGACGCCCTCGAGGCCCATGGGGACCATGAACGCCGTCATGCCCTTGTGCTTGGGCGCGGCCGGGTCCGACCGGGCGATGAGCAGACCCCACTCGGAGAACTGCGCGCCCGAGCTCCACACCTTCTGTCCGTTGACGCGCCAGCTCTCCCCGTCGCGGACAGCGCGCGTGGAGAGCCCCGCGAGGTCCGATCCCGCACCCGGTTCCGAGAACAGCTGGCAGCACAGCTCGTCCGTGCGGAGGAACGGGCGGATGAACCGCTCCTGCTGCCAGTCGCTGCCCAGCTCGAGGAGCGTCGGCGCCACCAGCTCGACCGTGACGAGGATGTTCTCGTGCCGCTCCGGGGTGAGGTACTCACGCTCCACGCCCGCGTAGATCCGCTCGTGGCTCGCGGTCAGACCCCGGCCGCCCCACTGCGGGGCCCACGTCATGGCGCCGAAGCCGGCGCCCACCCGCTCGGCCTGCCACGCGCGTCCCTCATCGATCAACGCCCTCTCGTCCTCGTGACCGAGGTTGTGGAAGATCGAGTACTTCGGAGCCTGCTCTGCCGCGTCCCGCCGGGGCAGGCGGGAGTCGAGCCAGGCGCGACTCGCGGCCTCGAACGCCCTCAGGTCCTCGGCGCCGTCCTGCCCTGTCTCCGCGGGGATCACTGTCGCCGTCATGTGGTCACTCCCTTCATCGCCGCGAGCCGCTGCTCGACGGCGGCCGTGGAATCCGGATGCTCGGAGAGCCGGACGGTGTAGGACTGCTCGAGCTCGTACCCGCTCCGGATGTCCATCCCCTCGCACCCGTTGAGCGACTGTTTGGCGAGCGTCAGGGCATACCTGCTCCTGCTCGCGATCACCTCGGCGCGTTCCATCGCCCTGTCCCTCAGCTCGGCATGGGGCACGATCTCGATCGGCGCACCCCAGCTCCGGAACGTCGCGGCGTCCACGGCCTCGGCGGTGAAGAACATCCTGCGCATGGCCTGCTCGGGAAGCATCCGCGCGGTTAACCGGCCTCCGCCGAGGACACCGACCTGCATCTCGGGCAGGCCGAAGGTCGCCCGGTCCGAGGCCACCACGAGGTCGGCGCTCGCCGTCAGCCCCATCCCACTGCCCAGTGCCGGACCGTTGACCGCCGCGATCACCGGCAGCCTGCACTCCATCACGGCAAAGAAGGCGCGGCGGGCGTCACGCATCGCGGCATCGCCGTTCCCGCCGTCCATCGTCCGGAACTCGTTCAGGTCGTTGCCGGCGCAGAAGACCCTCCCACGGCCCGTGAGGATCACCGCGCGGTACGACTCGTCATCGGAGAGCGCGTCAAAGGTCTCGGCGATCCTGCGGTACGCGTGACCGTCGAGCGCGTTGACCTTGCCGCGCGTCAACTCGACCAGCGCGATGCCCTCGCGGACCTCGGTGACCGTCACCGGATCCGCCACCGCGGTCCTCGTCGTCGTCGTGATAGTCGGTGCCATCTCTCTCACCTCTCGTGGACGGCCACGAGACTCGTGGCCGCCATCTGCTCGGGGGCGGTGGATCTGTCCCGCGTGAAGTCACGGAGAGCGAACTTCTGGATCTTCCCGCTGGCCGTCTTGGGCAGGGCGTCCACCACGAACACGCTCTCGGGGACCTTCTGCACGGCGACCCCCCGGTCCACGAGGAACTGCCGCACCTCCTCCAGCGACAGGTCGGCCCGGCCCCGGGTGACGACGAAGGCGCAGCCCCGCTCCCCCGTGACGGGATCCGGGCCGGCGACCACGGCGACCTCGACGACCAGCGGATGCTCGCTGAGCTGGTTCTCCACGTCGTGTGTGCTGATCTTCTCGCCGGAGCGATTGATGATGTCCTTGATGCGCCCGACGATGTGGATGCCGCCGCGCTCGTCAACGCGGGCGAGGTCGCCGGTGCGGAAGAACCCGGCCTCGGTGAAGGCGTCGTGGTTGAGCGCGGCGTCGAGGTAGCCGAGGAAGGTGTCCGGGCCCCGCCACAGGACCTCGCCGACCTGACCGGTCTCCACTGCTCGGCCGGCCTCATCGGCGACGACCACCTCCGTCGGCGCCAACACCCGGCCGTCCGAGTACTTGCGCAGCTCCGGGCCGTCCGCCAGGTTGGCCGAGGTCACCGAGGGCCCCTCGGTCGCGCCGTACATCCGGGTGATCGTCCCCAGCCGCTCGTCCGCCTCCGTGACGAGCGCATCCGGGATGTCCGCTCCCCCACAGATGATGTAGCGGATCGACGGCGTCTCGAGGCCGGAGTCCCGCGCGGCGTCCAGCAGCCCGCGAAGGAACGGGGTCGCGAAGATCATGAAGCTCGCCCGCTCGGTCCGGATCTGCCGCAGGGCCTTCTGGGAGTCCCACACATCCTGGAGGACCACCGGCGCACCGAGCAGGAACGGGAGCGTCAGGGCGCAGTTCACGCCGGTGATGTGGGTGACCGGCGAGGGGTTGAAGATGACGTCCTGAGCGGTGAGCCCGAACGTGTCGATCATCGACCGGTTCTCGAAGACCAGCGTGTTGTGGCTGTGCAGCGCACCCTTGGGGTCGGCGGTGGTGCCCGAGGTGTAGAGCAGGAGGCAGACGTCGTCCGGGTCGGGTGACGGCAGGGCGTGCACCCGGTCCACCTGATCATCCGTGACCGAGTCGAGCAGGGAGGCCAGCGTCTCGACGCCCTCGCGCCGGTCGGAATCGGTGGTGATGACAAGCTCGAGATCGGGCAGGTCCGGGGCGAGCCCCCGATACATCTCCGCGTAGTCGAACCCCCGGTGGACGCCCGGGATGATCGCCACCCTCGACCGCGCCTGCGTGGCGATGAACGTCACCTCGCGCTCGCGGTAGATCGGGACGATCGGGTTCACCACCGCGCCGATCCGGTGCAGCGCGTGGTAGACGACCACCGCCTCGGCGCAGTTGGGGAGTTGGAAGGAGACCACGTCTCCCGACCGCACCCCGCGCTCGATGAGCGCTGCGGCCAGACGCATCGCGTCCCGGTTGACCTCGGAGAACGACACCCGTCGGTCGCCGTCCACCACCGCGGTGCGCTCGCCCCAGAGGCGGGCCGCACGGTCCAGGTAGTGGTCCAGTGGCCGGTCCTGCCAGTGGCCCGCCGCGCGGAACGCGGCCACGCTGCGGTCGTCGGGCAATCGGGTGGGTCGCATATCTCCTCCTTCGCGAAATGCTTGCCGAATCGGATCGTGTCCCTCTACAGTAACCCACGTCTCCCTAAATATGCACATGTTTTGCCAGGCGATGACTCCCCCAATCCCCCTCACCGAGAAGGTGATTCACTTGACACAAGCTCAGCCCACGAAGCGACGGTCCGTTGCGGCCGCAGGTATCGGAACCGTGGTCGAGTACTACGACCTGACCGTCTACGCCTACCTCGCCGTCGTCGTCAGCCCGCTGTTCTTCCCGAGCGACGACCCCACCGCGTCCCTTCTCGCCAGCCTGGCCGTGTTCGCCTCGGCCTACCTCATGCGACCGATCGGCGGACTGTTCTTCGGGCGCCTGGGCGACCGCTACGGCCGCAAGCGCGCCCTGCTCGTCTCCGTGATCCTCATGGGCGTCGCCACCCTGATCATGGCGTTCCTCCCCACCTACGCGGCGGTCGGCGTCCTCGCCCCGACCTTGCTCGTCATCGCCCGTCTGGCCCAGGGGTTCTCCGCAGGTGGAGAGCTCGGCGGGGCGCTGACCTACGTCTACGAGATCGTCGGGCCCCGGCGTCGCGGACTGGGCGGATCCATCGTCGCGCTCGGCTCCAACACCGGCTTCGCCCTCGCCGCGATCGTCGTGGCCACCACCTCTGCCCTCACCTCCGATGTCCAGATGACGAGCTGGGGCTGGCGGATCCCCTTCATCGCCGGACTGCCCCTGCTCCTGCTGTGCCTCTGGCTCCGGTCGCGCATCGAGGACACCCCCGAGTTCGAGGAGGCCGCCGCCTCCGCCGATCTGGCCAAGTCCCCGTTCAAGGAACTCCTCGCCAGCCAGCCGTTCCAGGTCCTGCAGGTCTTCGGTCTGGGCATCGCCCAGAACGCCACCGGCTACATGGTGCTCACCTACATCGGCATCCACCTCGTCCGCGAGGGCGGATACAGCCAGACCGCGGTCACGTGGACCGCAGCCGGCGTGATCGTGTTCGTGGCCTCCCTCATGCCGATCGCAGGCCTCCTCGTCGACCGCTTCGGCAGCCGCACCATGCTCACCATCGGCCTGCTGTGGGCGGCCGTGTTCGCCTACCCCGCGATGTCGTTGATGACCGGGAACGGGCTCGCCGTCGCCGGACTGGCCTTCGCCTTCTTCGCCGTGTGCACGCCGCTCATCCAGGTCAGCACGGCCCCCGTGTTCCCCGAGCTGTTCGACTCCCGGGTGCGCCTCACCGGCGTGGCGCTGGGCTTCAACCTCGCGACTGTGGTGGCCGGTGGAACCGCGGCGTACATCGCGACCTGGCTCATCGACCGGACCGGCGACCCCCTGTCACCCGCCTACTTCCTCATCGGAGCGAGCATCATCGGCGGACTGACCCTCCTCACGATCCGAGGTGCGCTGTACAAGGCGTCCGATCTCCCCGAGGTCGACGAGGAGCGCCCCGAGATGGCACCGGTCCACTAGCGCCATCAGCACTCCGCGCGCCCGATACGCTGGAGAGCGATGAGCCCCAGAGGATCCGACACCCCCCACCCGCGCGGGCGCAAGCTGTCCGCGCGGGTGGGAAACCTCATCGCCGAGAAGATCTTCTCCGGCGGCCTCGTGGAGGGGCATCGTCTCCCCACCGAGAAGGAAATGGTCGAGGAGTACGACGTCGGGCGTACCACTGTCCGGGAGGCACTCCGGCTACTCGAGAGCCGCGACCTGGTGACGGTCAAAGCCGGCATCGGTGGCGGCCCCATCGCCACGATTCCGCAGCTCGAGTCGCTGGGCCAGACGATGAAGCTGTTCTTCCAGATCAACGGCGCGACCATCAGCGACGTGATCGACGTCCGGCTCATGCTCGAGCCGATCGTCGCGCGCGCCGCCGCCGCGACCGTCACCGACCACCAGATCGACGTCATGCAGGGTGCCCTCGACCGAATCCTCGAAGACCCTCACGACCACGACGCCTTCCAGCTCAACAACGCGCTCTTCCAACGCACGGTCTACGACGCGGTCGGCAACCCCGCACTGAAGATCGTCATGGAGACCCTGTGGCTCCTCGTCCGCGACGCCGAGCCGAGTGAACACCCCCTCGCCACGAGGCTGGAGGCGGCCGAACTCCAGTCCGACCTGCTCGACGCGATGCGCCGCCGCGACCCGGACGCGGCCGAAGCCGCCATGCAGGTGTTCGTCGAGCGCTCCGCCCGGTACTACCGCCGCTACCTGGCCGACGTGATCTCCCAGCCCGTGAAGTGGGAGCTCTAGAGGCGGTGATTGGCGCTACGCGCTCTTCTTGGCCGGCGCCTTCTTCGCAGTGCTCTTCCTGGCCGAGGAACTCTTTGAGGTCGACTTCTTAGCGGGCTCCTTCTTGGCAGTCGACTTCCTAGCCGCTGCCTTCTTGGCGGGAGCCTTCTTGGTTGCCGTCTTCTTGGCCGAGCTCGAGCTGCTCTTCTTTGCGGACGACTTCTTTTGCGAGCCGGCGTCCTCGTCGTCGTCATCGTCGTCGCTGGCGTCGGCCTTGCCGCCGCGGTCCTTCACGCTCGCGCGCAGGGCGGCGAGCAGGTCGGCCACCTCGTCGTCGCCGTCGTCGTCGCTAGCCTCCTCGCGCTCCTCCACGGTGAAAGCCTCGCCACCGGCGGCCTTGGCCTCGATGAGCTCCTTGAGCTGATTCTGGTAGTCGTCCTCGTACTTCTCGGGCTCGAAATCCGCGGCCATGGTCTCGATCAGCGAGGCCGCCATCTTGACCTCCTGCGGCCGGACCTTGGCCTCCTTGTCCAGGCCCTCCAGGATCGCCGGGCGGATCTCATCCGGCCACAGCAGCGTCTGCAGCATCAGCACGTCCTTGTACACCCGCAGCGCACACAACCGGGTGCGATTACGCAGCGTGAACGTGCAGATCGCCAACCGGTCCGTGGACTCCAGCGCCTCTCGCATCAACACATACGCCCGGTTGGAGCGTGACGCCGGCTCCAGGAAGTAGGCGTTGTCGAAGGCCACCGGATCCACCTGATCGGCCGGGACGAACTCCGTCACCTCGATCTCGTGGTTCTGCTCCACCGGCAGCGACGCCAGATCGTCCTTGGTGAGGATCACCGTCTCGCCGTCGTCGGACTCGTACGCCTTGGCGATGTCGGAGTACTCGACCTCCTCGCCGTTGTCGTCCCGCACCCGCTTGTAGCGGATCCGCACCCCGTCCTTCTTGTCCACCTGCCGCGCGCGCAGATCGTGGTCCTCGGTCGCCGAATACACCTTGACCGGCACGTTCACCAGACCAAAGGAGACCTCGCCCTTCCAGATGGATCGCATGGGGAGAGTATGCGCCAGAACGGGGCTCGGGGCAGCCGGACCAGGCGCCCCCGGCCGGTCCGGGCGCACCTGGAATGCTGGTCCCCGTGCCCGCCGACGTCGCTCCGCTCCTGCTGATCGTCGCGGCGGCGGCCGTCATCCTGGGCACGGTCCTGCAGCGGGTCAGCGGGATGGGGGTCGGACTGGTGGTGGCGCCCACCCTCGCGCTGCTCCTCGGGCCCGTCGCCGGGGTGCTGCTGACCAACCTCACCACCACCGTCTCCGCCGTGCTCATCGGCATCACGCTGCGCCACGACATCGACTGGCAGCGGTACATCCGCCTCGCGCCCCTGATCGTCGTGGGGTCCGTCCCCGGCGCGCTCCTGGTGGGCGCCGCCGACCGCAGCTCGCTCGAGGTGATCATCGGGACCGTCCTACTGGCCACCCTCCTCACCACGGCCCTCGTGCGCATCCCGCCGGTGAGCGGCGCCATCCCCGCCGCGATGGCCGGCACCGCCGGGGGATTCCTCAACACCGCCGTGGGCGTGGCCGCGCCCGCGATGCTCGTCTACGCGCAGGCGACCAACTGGCAGCAGCGCTCCTTTGCCGCGACCCTGCAGCCGATCTTCTTCACGATGGGTTTGACCTCGGTCATCACGAAGGTCGGCCTGGGCGCCGCGCCGATCTCCGGACTGCCGCCGCTGCCGGTGATCGGACTCGTGGTGGCCATGGTGCCGATCGGCCTCCTCGTCGGCGGACTCGTCGCGCGGCGGGTCACCGCGGAGGCCGGTCGCAAGGTCGCCGTGGTGGTGGTGACCGCCGGCGCCCTGCTACTCCTGGC
>NZ_JAALDV010000158.1:0-2943 GCF_014145045.1 Dietzia sp. DQ12-76 | reverse complement strand
CGGGGTGAACCCCGAGTTCTCGCCGGCCTCGATGGCCGCCGCACGGTCCGCGGGGTCGATCGACCCGTCCGGGCCGGGGGTCGCGGCGAGCGGGGTGAGCATGCCGTCGTTGGCGTCGGGCTCCACCAGGACGCGGTCGGCGAGCATGCACGGGTTGCCGGCGAGGGCGGAGAAGTTGCCCGCCGCGATCGTGTACGCGGGGTACTGCTTGTGGACCCCCTTGGCGAACGAGGCGATGGAGAAGACGACGAGCAGCCCCGCGACCACCGCGATGGGTGCGGCGGCGATGGTCCGCATACGCCGACGGCCCTCACGGGTCCTGGGCGCCTGCGTGCCGGTGTAATCCTGGCGGAGGTGCTGCCATCCGGCGTAGGCGAAGGTCAGTACCGCCAGGCCCAGCAGGACGGTGGCCGCGTCGATGCCCCGGATGCTGGGGGCCTTGTCCCACCAGGGGATGCCGTAACTCGAGACGTACCACCAGCCGTTGGGGCCGGCGAAGGCCAGGGCGAGCACCACCAGGGTGATGCCCAGGAACACGGTCCTGTTGCGGGCGGTGCGGACCGCGGACGCGGCGATGGCCATGGCGCCGAGCGCCGCGATCGCCGCGCCGATCCCCGCGTACACACCGAAGTGGTGGGTCCACTTGGTGGGGGAGAACATCATGAAGAAGGCGGTGCCCACGACCACGCCGACCAGGCGCCAGACGGGCCCCGAGGCCGCGCCCGGGATCTTGCCGCGGCGCAGCAGGGTGCCGATCACCATGACGAGGCACAGCAGGACCAGCAACACCGGGAGTCGACGGGAGAGCGAACCGTCGACGGTCGGGATCATCAGGTAGTAGTAGCGGACGAACTCCTCGAACCAGTTCAGGTTGGGGCCGATCTCGCCGCGCACCCGGATCGCCTCGAGTACCGAGGCCAGGGACTGGATGCCGAAGACGCTGATGAGCACCATGGTCCCCGCGGCGAGTACCGGCGCGACCAGGGCCAGGCGTGAGCCGACCTCGCGTCCGCGCACCACGACGGTGCGCAGGACAGGGCGCAGCCCCATGACGAGTGCGGCGACGGCCATCAGTCCGGTGGGGCCGGTGGCCAGGGAGAAGGAGGCGAGGATCACCGCGACCGCGTACGGCAACATGCGCCGGGTGGCGATGGCGCGTTCGACCGACGTCCAGGTGAGCAGTGCGCCGAGGGCGATGACGGGCTCGGGCCGCAGGCCGTTGTTGAAGGCCATCCAGAAGGCGAGGAACACGGCGGCGGCGCTCCACACCACCACCGGGGTGGTCCGTGCGGCGCGGCCGAGCCGCGGCAGGACCTCGCGGCTGATGACGAGCCAGCACAGGATCGCCGCGATCAGCGCGGGCAGCCGCATCCACGGGCTGGCGGTGGACACGTGGGCGAGCATCGTGAGCAGGTCGTAGTAGGGGGAGCCGAACGGCGATTCCGGGACCCCGTACCAGCGGTAGTAGTTGGCCATGTAGCCGGCGGGGTCCGCGGCCCGGGCCATCGACATGATGTACCCGTCGTCGGAGGTGTTGCCGCCGACGAAGTGCCACACACCGAGCGTGCCGATCACGGCCACGTCCGGGAGCCGGATCCTGAACCACCCGCGGGGCAGGAAGCGGCGGGACCGGCGACCGTCGGTCTGGTCGAGTCCGTGCAGGGCCCACAGGGCCACGGCGGTGGCGATCAAGCCGATCACGATGGCCGCCCACTTCAGGGCGGTCGGGTCGGTGGTGAAGCGCGAATCGACGTCGACGACCACCTCGAGGCCTGCCGGGACGGCGGTGTCGGACGGCAGGTCGGTGTAGATGCCCACGACCATCGGCCGCAGGTCGTCGGCGTCGACCCGGCGGGTCGCGGCGGGGTCGTCGATACCCTCGAACGACGCCTCGACATAGGTCGGAGTCGCCACCACGCTCAGCTGGCCGCACCCGCCCCCGGCGACCTGGTCACGCGGTGCGGAGACGATGACCCGGTTGCGGGAGACCACGTCGACGGTGTCCGCGGAGGCCCGGACGAACAGGGCCCGGTCGCCCGCCTCCTCGCCGCCCGCCGGGGCGGTCGACAGCAGGATCCCGCCGTCGGCGGGCAGGTCCGCGACCAGGGCGCAGGGGACGGTCGCGGTGAACCGCTGAGGCGAATGCGCCATCAGCGGCGCGGTCACCGAGTCGACCGATCCGTTCTGTGGCCACTGCACGCTCGAGGTGGTCTGGCTGACCGGGAGGAACGGCAGGGACAGGAAGCACAGGGTGCCCAGGAGTCCGCTGACGATGGCGATGAGGCGGAGCCTCGCGACACGGGCGTCGGCGGCGACCGGGCCGGAAGCTGCGGGGGAGTCTGACACGACGTCCGATTCTAGGCGACGGTCACCTCATGGGACCCGGCGTGGTCCAGCCCCACTGGACGGAACTGCTGCGCACGAGGTCGGCGGGCGTCGCGCCGGGGTCGAGGGGTTCGAACCGTTGGAGGGAGCCCCAGTCCCTCGACCAGTCGTGGTCGAGGTAGGTGGGGACGGTGACGGCCTCCACCGTCTGCGTGGTCCACAACAGGGGCCCGCCGCCGCCCGCACTCTGCCACCAGTTGGCGGCGGCCGAGGACTCGCGGTCGGCGAGGATCCGGTAGCGGGGGATCTCGGCGACCCCGCCGTTGTGGACGAAGGGGCGTTGGCACGGGAAGGCCAGCGCCACCACCCAGTCGACGAGCACCGGGTCGGTGTGGCCCACGACCTCGTCGAGAGTGCGAAGGCGCGGGTTCCGCGGCGGGGTCACGGCGAGCCACCAGTCGGGGTCCAGGTTGCCGTCGGTCGCCACCACGCGCACGACCTCGGCGTCGGCGGGGATCGATTCGAGGGGGATCCTCAGGTTGCGCCAGGCGGGGGCCGGGCCGATGTCGACGGGGGTCGTGGAGCCCATGACCTCGAAGTCGGTGGGGCCCGCCGCAC
>NZ_JAALDV010000157.1:0-5649 GCF_014145045.1 Dietzia sp. DQ12-76 | reverse complement strand
CTGGGCAGGGCGACGGTGGTGGTCGAGGCGGCCGCCCGCAGCGGTGCGCTGAGCACCGCCGCGTGGGCCGCTGCCCTGGACCGACCTGTGGGCGTGGTTCCGGGCCCGGTCACCTCGGTCGCGTCGGTGGGATGCCATCTGCTCGCGCGGGACAGGGGAGCGGTGCTGGTCACCAGGACCGCAGACGTGGTCGAGCTGGCCGGCGACATGGGGGAGACCGCCGAACCGCCCTCCGGGCATGCGAGCACCTGGGACGGGTTGGATGACGTGACCAGGCGGGTCCTGGAGGCGCTGCCGATCACGGGTGGGGCGGCACCGGCCGAGATCGCCGCGTCGGCCGGGACTCCGCTGATCGTCACCAGGACGGTTCTCGGCCGGTTGTTGTCCGCGGGCGCCGTGTCCCGTGGCCCCGAAGGGTGGCGCAGATCCCGGGACGGCGGCGTCCAGCTGACGATCCCGGTGGCGTGACAGCGCCCCGCGTCCGACGGTTACAGGATCGCCTGCAGTGCGAGGTAGAACAGCGACGGCCCCAAGAGGCAGCCGAGTCCGGTGTAGAACGTGGCGGTCATGGCGCCGTAGGGCACCAGCCGCTCGTCGGTGGCCGCGAGACCTCCCGCCACGCCTGAGGTGGTCCCCATCATCCCGCCGTACACCATCGCCGATTTGGCGTTGTTGAGCCGGATCAGCGGCGCGATGAGCGGGGTGGCGACCATCACCAGGACCGCCTTGATGAGTCCTGCGGCGACCGAGAGTGCGATGACCTCGGAGGAGGCACCCACCGCCGTTCCGGTGACCGGCCCCACGATGTACGTCGCGGCGCCGGCTCCGATGGTCGCGAGTGACTCAGGGTCGGTGTAGCCGAAGCCCCAGGCCAGCGCGGCGCCCACGAAGAACGACACCCACACGCCGGCGACGAGCGCGATCACTCCCGCGAGCCCCGCTTTCCGGATCTCCCGCAGGTCCACCCCGAACGCGGTGGAGACGATGGCGAAATCGCGGATCATCGCGCCACCCATGAGTCCGAGCCCGGCGAAGAGGGCGATGTCCGCCACCCCTTTCTCACCACCCGTGTGTTGCCCGGCCCAGTAGGCCAGAGCGAGACCGACGATGATCGCGATCGCCGAACCGTGCAGCATGCCCCGGGTGAGTTTTCTCGAGAGCCAGCCGGATATCAGGATCGTCACACCGACCAGGGTGAACGCGAACAACAAGCCGTTGGACTCCAGAACGTCGATGACGGTGTCCATGTCAGATCTCCTGAGCTGCCGAGTCGGGATCGGCCAGTGGTGGCAGGGGTGCGGAAGGCGGTCCGATTCTGGAGATCACCGGCACGAGGGCCGCGCCGACGAGCATCGCGGCGAGCCCGGCCGCGACCGCCGCGGCGCCTCCGGAGACCGCCGCGGAGACGTTCTGCACCGAGGCCATCGCGACGACCACGGGGATGTACATCGCGCTCCAGAACAGGACGCCCCGTTCGGATGGCTGTGGGAGCCGCCCCTTTCGCCGCATCACGTCGGTGATGACGATGAGCAGCAGCATGCCGAAGCCGACTCCGCCGACGTTCGCGTCCACGCCGAGAAGCTCGCCGAGTAACTGTCCGATCGCGGCGCCCGCGAGGGTGCACCCCGCGAGAATCGCCACTCCGTAGATGACCATGATCTCTCTCCAGGTCCGGCGCTCAGGCGCCGTCGTCGGTGAACAGGCCGGCGTACCGCGTGCGCAGTTCGGCCTTCTGGACCTTGCCCATCACGTTTCGAGGCAATGCCTCGACGACGCGGACGGCCTTGGGCTGCTTGAATCGCGCCAGGCGATCCGCGACGGCCCCGATCAGGGCGGATTCGTCGGGCGTCTGCCCCGGCGCGGCGACCACCACCGCGACGACGGTCTCGCCCAGATCGGGGTGGGGGACCCCGATCACCGCGGACTCTGCGACGGCGGGCTGCGCGTCGAGAAGTTCCTCGATCTCGACCGGGTACACGTTGAACCCGCCCGAGATGACCATGTCCTTGTCGCGGCCGACGATGCTGAGATAGCCGTCGTCGTCGAACCTGCCCACGTCACCGGTACGGAAGAAGCCGTCCTCGCAGAACTCGGCCGCCGTCTTCTCCGGCATGTTCCAGTACCCGGCGAACACGTTGGGCCCACGCACCTCGATCCCACCGATCTCACCTCTGGCGAGCGAGGCCCCGGTCTCCCTGTCGGTGATCCGGACCTCGACCCCGGGCAGGGGCAGGCCCACGGTGCCCGGCCGTCGCTCGCCCTCGTACGGGTTGGAGGTGTTCATGCCCGTCTCGGTCATGCCGTAGCGCTCCAGGATCCGGTGGCCGGAGCGTTCCCCGAACGCCGCGTGGTCAGAGGCGAGGAGGGGAGCGGATCCGGAGACGAAGAGTCGCATCCCCGCGCAGAGCTCGGGGGTGACCCGGGAGTCTGCGGCGAGTCTCGTATAGAACGTGGGCACCCCCATCAGCACCGTCGACCGCGGGATCAGGTCGACGATGGCGTCCGCGTCGAACTTGGGCAGGTAGTGCATGCTCGCGCCGGTGGTGAGGGTCAGATTCGCGGCGACGAAGAGTCCGTGGATGTGGAAGATCGGGAGCGCGTGGATCAACCGGTCCTCGGCCGTGTACCGCCAGTACTCGCGGAGAGCGTCGCAGTTCGACGCCAGGTTGCCGTGGGTGAGCACCGCACCCTTGGACCGGCCGGTGGTACCCGAGGTGTACAGGATCGCGGCCGGGGAGCCGGGGTCCGCCGGATGGACGTCGTGGTGGTTCTCCCGAGACCGGAGAAGGCTGCCGTCGCCCTCGGTGCCGAGCGTCTCGATCATCGTGGAGGCCGGCACCCGGTCGCGGAACTCCGCCTCGCGAGCGGGCGTGCAGACGAGCACGCGCGGCGTCGCGTCACCGAGGAAGTAGTCCACCTCCGGCCCGGTGTACGCGGTGTTGAGGGGCAGGAAGACCCCGCCCACCTGCAGGGTCGCCAGGTACAGCGCGATCGCCTCGGGCGACTTGTCCACCTGCATCGCGACCCGATCGCCGGGCTCGACGCCGTCCGCGCGCAACCGGGCTGCGATGCGGTGCACGATATCCGCGGTGGCGCCGTAGTCGAGCGTGGTACCGCCGGGGAGGTCGAACAGGACGGCGTCGGGCCGCCGCCGGGCATGGCCGAGGAACGAGTCCAGAACCGATTCGAACGTGCTCACTGGTGGGACTTCCTTTCATTGGACGGGGGTGCCGGCCGGCAACTCCCGCTGTGGGTCGTGAGGAGGTCGGTGACCGCGTCACTCGAGGCGACGGTGCCGTGCCGCACGAACCTCTCGTGCCGGGGTTCGAGCTCGGCCGGTTCGTAGCGGTAGTTGACCATCGCTCCGTACGACTGGGTGATCCCGTTCGCGGAGCAGTCCGCCGGCCAGTTGAGCCGCCAGGCCTCGGCACCGTTGCTGAGATGGAACCGGGCCACCCGGTCATGTGGCCGGCCACTGTCGTCTTTGACCAGGCAGATGTACCGCGCCGCGGCGGCCACCACGTGCGGGCGCAGCTCGTCGACCTCCGCCGTGTCATCCCGGTCCGGTTCCTGCGTCAGGTCGAGGGCGGCGAGGCGATGCCGTAGACCGCGGAGGTGGGGATCGTCCTGGGCGTCGAGCCAGCGCCGGAATCCGGGAATCGGCGACAGGGTCACGAAGGTGCTCAGGTGGGGGAGAGCGTCGCCGACCTCATCGATGACGTGTTTGATGAGCAGGCTGCCGAGGGACACGCCGGCCAGCCCGTCGAGGCAGTTGCTGATCGAGTAGAGCACCGCGGTGTCGGCCTCCGTCACGGAGAGGGCGGGTCCGGGGCGGAGGATGGGCGCGATGTCGGCGGGGACGCCCCGGGTGAGGGCGACCTCGACGAAGATCAGCGGCCGAATGCCGGTGGCCGGATGGAAGAACGCGTACATCCGCCGGTCGGCCGGCTGCAAGCGGCGGCGCAGCTCGTCGAGTCCGGCCATCGGGTGCACCTGTTCGTATCGGATCAGATGATCGAGCAACTCGCCCGGGGAGTCCCACGTGACCTCCTCCATGCGGAGGAATCCGCGGTTGAACCACGAACCGAGCAGGTGGTGCAGGTCGTGGTCGAGCGAGCGGAGGTGCGGATGGTCGGCGAGCAGCGCCCGCAGATCCGATCGCAGCTCGGTGAGCGCGTGTGTCGCCCCGGGGGCGTGATTGATCCTGCGGAAGAGCTTCTGCCGACGCGGTTCGACGGCGTCGACGAGCTCGATCTCCGCGGCCGCGGCCCGCGCCGTGTCGCGCCCGGTCGCAGCCCAGGCCGCATACGCCCGCTCGACACGCTGCGGGTCGACGCCGTAGCTCTCGACCAGATGAGTGAAGAACTCGACGCGACGATCCGCCGGGAGCTCTCGGTAGGCCCGCAGCAGGCCGTCCCCGACGTTCCGCATCGACGCCTCTCCGATGTCGCTCATGAGCTCGGTGCAGGCGTCCATGAGTCGCGTCAGTGGGGTCATGGCGTCCTCCTGGAGTGCATACGGGCTGTTCGGGGGCTATATGTGTTTCATATCCGTTGTTATATACATCACAACTACTATCAGACTGTGAGCGCGGTCACAAGGAGGTGCCGGGATATTCTGGCCCTCGAGGAGGTGGGCGATGGTGCGGGTGACCGAGTCCCAGCGGGTACGGGACGCATTGGAGAACGCTGTGATCGACGGCCGATACCGGCCGGGCGACCGCCTCGATCCGGTGCGGTTGGCGGAGGAGTTCGGCTGCTCGCGCACTCCCATCCGAGAGGCGCTGCAGGCGCTCGAGCGGTCGGGTCTGGTGCAGATCAGGCCCAAACAGGGCACGTTCGTCACGCACTTCGGCGTCACCGATCTGGCGGAGCGGTTCGAGGTGATGGCGGAGCTGGAGGGCATGGCGGCCCGCCTCGCGGCCCGGCGGATCCGGCCGGAGTCCGTGCGATCCATGGAGGACGCTCTCGCTGAATGTGAGGAGCGCGCGATCGCGGCGGACGCGGACGGCTACTACTACGCGAACGCGCGTTTTCACGGGGTGATCTACGAATCCTGCGGCAACGAGTACCTCACCCGGCAGTCATTCGATCTGAAGAAGGTGCTGCAGCCCTACAGGCGACTCCAGCTGCGGGTCCCGGACCGGATGCGGCGCTCGCTCGCCGAGCACCGGGCGATCGCCGACGCGATCGTGGGGGGCGAGCAGGACAAGGCGGAGGATGCCGCCCGCGACCACGTCTTGGTCCAGGTCCGGGAGTTCAGCGAGCTCGTGCGCATCTGGCGCACCATCGCCTCGAACTAGACCGTGCGCGGCTCAGGCACGCCTTGCGCGCCGAGGTGACACAAGTGACAATTGTTACTCATGGGGAACAACGCGGGCGCGAAAGACGGTCGCGGCTCTCTTCCGCCCGCCCTCGAGGTCGTCGTCGACGACTACGTCACCGATCTCAGGACCGGACGGTCGCGCTCCGAGGCCACCGCGCGGTCGTACCGCTCCGATGTGCGGGCGTTGCTCGCTCACCTCGGATCGGACGGCGACGGACCGGACACCGCGGCCGACCTCGCCGGATCACTCACCCTGCCCGCGCTCAGGGGGTGGCTGGCCGCTCAGGTCGGCGCCGGTGCCGCCCGGTCGACCATCGCCCGGCG
>NZ_JAALDV010000156.1:0-2542 GCF_014145045.1 Dietzia sp. DQ12-76 | reverse complement strand
GCACTCGGCCAGCAGGGACCGGGCGGCGGAGGGGTCGGGGTCGGCCTCACCGAGCGCGGCGTCGATGCTCGGCCACAGGTCGGTGGTGGCGGCGTGGGCGAGCAACACGGTGGGGGCCCGGCGCACCAGGTCGCCCTCGTTGGACTTTCCCGTCACCGCCGGGTCGCCGAACACCCCCAGCACGTCGTCGACCACCTGGTACGCCGTCCCCAGATGGCGACCGGCCTCCCGGAGCGGGGGGATCATCTCCTCCGGCCCTCCGGCCAGGACCACGCCCAGGACCATCGGCAGCGTCACGGAGTACGCGGCGGTCTTGGCGGCGCCGATCGCCAGCGCGTGCTCCTGTGTGATGGGCTCCCCACGAGCGGCGCCCTGCACATCGGCGTACTCTCCCGCGACGGAGGCCACCACCGCGCTCTCGACCTCCACCATGGCGCGGTGCAGCACCGGCCCCGGCACGGGTAGCCGGGCGAACTGACCCATCGCGGCCACCAACAGGAGGTCCCCGCCGAGAAGGCCCCCCACCATGCCGACGTGGGCGGCGGTCTCCCGCGGCAGACCCTGTTCGACGCCCCGGGTCGTGGTGAGACCCTGCAGATTGGGCCGGCCACGGCGGTGGTCGTCGCCGTCGGCCACGTCGTCGTGGACGAGGAAGGCCTCGTGAAGAAGTTCCAGGGCCTGACCGGCAGCGGTGCGGACCGCCTCGTCGCGCCCGCCCGAGTGCGTGAAGACGGCATCGAACAACGCCGAGCGCATTCCCTTGCCGGATCGGGTCGTGGCATCGAGGTCGGCCGTCCAGTCATCGACGGCAGGCCCCAGACCCTCGGGCAGGGCACGAGCAGTCATCCGCTGGGCGGCGGATACCGAATCCAGTGTCATGTCCTGTTGTTCGGAGCCGACCCTGTCCTGGATACCCCTCACCCCGAATCTTCTCGACGAGATGCGGCGCACCGGCGTCCCTCGGCCGGAGCCGCGAAAGTCCACGGTGTCACACGGTCACACTATCGCGGCCCCGAAATGCACGAAGACCCCCGCTTGTGGCAGGGGTCTCCGAGTGCCAGATGATGGATTCGAACCAACGTAGGCATAAGCCGACGGATTTACAATCCGCTCCCTTTGGCCGCTCGGGCAATCTGGCGTGCACCCGTTGAGGCGCTAGGACACGATACAACGCGTGTGACCCCCGGTGCCAAATCGGGGGCCGACGGGATGACCCGGGCCTGAGTCCGCGCCGGGTAGCCTGGCCGGGATCGTCCCCACCGTGAGAGAAGGAGCGCGCCCATGGCCTCGGAGTCCTCGTTCGACATCGTCTCGGAGTTCGACCGCCAGGAGGTGGACAACGCCCTGAACCAGGCCGCGAAGGAGCTGGGGACACGGTACGACTTCCGCGGGACCGACGCCGGGATCGAATGGAAGGGCGACGACGCCGTGGAGATCGTCGCGGCGTCCGAGGACCGGGTTCTGGCCGCCAAGGACGTGTTCATCGAGAAGCTGGTACGCCGGGGCCTGAGCATGAAGGCACTCGAGGTGGGCGATCCGATGCCGTCCGGTAAGGGATTCCGCCTGGTCGGTTCGCTCAAGCAGGGCATCGACAAGGAGAACGCCAAGAAGATCACCAAGCTCCTGCGCGACGAGGGGCCCAAGGGCGTCAAGGCGCAGATCCAGGGCGAGGAGATCCGGGTGTCGTCCAAGAAGCGCGACGACCTGCAGGAGTGCATGGCGTTGCTGAGGAAGGCCGACCTCGAGGTCGCGCTGCAGTTCACCAACTACCGGTAGGCCGTCGACAGTGCCCTACCCAGGGGGACGCCCGAGGCGGCGGCGCACCGCCGTGGGATCGGGGGTGCGGGTGGTGGCAGCGGCCGTGGGCGTGTCCCTGCTGGCCGGATGTGCTGTCGGGGGCGACGACGACGAGGGTTCCCCTCGGCTCACCGTCTTCGCCGCGTCCTCCCTCACCAGCGCGTTCACGCGGATCGCCGAGGAGGTCGAGCGGGACGACCCCCGCGTGGAGATCCGACTGTCGTTCGACGGGTCCCCCGGGCTGGTCGACCAGATCGCCGGAGGCGCTCCCGCGGACGTGTACGCCTCGGCGGATTCTCTGAGCATGGACCGGGCGGTGGCCGAGGGGCTGATCTCGGGAGCGCCGGTGGAGTTCGCGACCAACGTCCTCACGCTGGTCACCCCGCCCGGGAATCCCGCCGGCATCACCGGACTCGACCGCTCACTCGCCGACGCCCGACTCGTCGTGTGCGCGGAGGGGGTCCCCTGCGGCGACGCCGCACGAGCGCTGGCCGGGGCGGCCGGGGTGCAGCTGCGACCGGTGAGCGAGGAATCCAAGGTCACGGACGTGCTGGGCAAGGTGACCTCCGGGGAGGCCGACGCGGGGATCGTCTACCTCACCGACGCCCGCTCCGCCGGTGACCGGGTCGAGCAGATCGCGATCCCCACCGCGTCGTCCGGACCCACCCGGTATCAGATCGCGGTGACCCACCGGGGTGAGACGGACCGGGCGGATGCGGCCCGGCGGTTCGTCGACGCGGTCACC
>NZ_JAALDV010000155.1:2154-3290 GCF_014145045.1 Dietzia sp. DQ12-76 | reverse complement strand
CGTAGGCCGCCGCCAGGCACGCCTGCGCCACCCCGTACCCGCCGATCACGTCGCCGAGCAGCCCACCGGGCACCTCGGCCGTGAGCCCGCGGAAGATGCGGCCCGCGGTCGCGGCGGGATCCTCGGAACGCTCGATGGCGGCGTGGTAGGACTGCCGCATCCCCAGCCCCGCGAAGACCTCGTCGATCAGGTGCTGCGGAACCCCCAGGTCCTCGGCGGTCACCCAGTGACGATCGAGGAACGGGCGCATCGCCTCGCAGAACCTGGACAACACCTCGACGGCGCGCGGATCCTTGGGGTCGAAGTCGATGCCGCCCTTGGCGCCACCCACGGGGAGGTCGAACGCCGCGGTCTTACTCGTCATGCCCCGGGCCAGGTCCTCCACCTCACCCAGGGTGCAGCCGGCCCGCATCCTGGTGCCCCCGGTGGCCAGGCCACCGACGAGGGTGTCGACGACGAGGAAACCGCGGGCGCCCGTCACGTCGTCTTTCCAGTGCAACCGCAGGTAGGGCTCACGCGTGGTGGCCCGCTCCGCGGGCGGAGTCGGAACAGCCACCGGCACCGACCCGGTCGTCGCGGTGCTACCCGGAATCTCGATGGATGTCATCGTGCTCGCCTCCTGAAACGCCTGTGCCCGACTTTCCGTCGGGGTCATTTCAGGATGGGAGCGAGAACGGGCCCGGGTCCAGCGAGAATCGATGGACCTGACCGTTCATTTTTTCTGCACTGTCCCCGGTCAGCCCCTATTCTCGGGGCCATGGAGCCGTCACTGCATCGACTCAGGCTGCTCCGCGAGCTGGAGCGTCGCGAGACCGTGACCGCTGTCGCCGGGGCCCTGGACTACACGGTCTCCGCGGTCTCCCAGCAGCTCGCGCTGTTGGAGCGGGAGGCGGGGACGCCCCTGTTCGAGCGGCGCGGCCGGCGGATAGGTCTCACCGACGCCGGGGTGGTCCTCGCGGGGCACGCGGAGACCATCCTCGCCGCGGTGGAGGACGCCGGGCACGCGATGGAGTCGGCGCGGGCCGGGGTCGGGACCACACTCACCGCCGGCGTCTGGGCGTCGGTGGCCACCACCCTGCTGCCCGAGGGGATCCGGGTACTCGCCCGGGATCACCCGGGGATCGAGGTACGGAGCC
>NZ_JAALDV010000155.1:0-2016 GCF_014145045.1 Dietzia sp. DQ12-76 | reverse complement strand
TCGTCCCCGAACTCACCCGGACCCCGATCGCCGTGGAGTCGCTACATCTCGTCGCCCCCCGCGGGTGGATGGACGCCGACGAGGTGGCGTTGGGGGACCTCGCGGCGAAGCCCTGGGTCCTGGCGCATCCCCGCTCGCACTTCGGGAGGGCGGTGCGGCTCGCGTGCCGCGAGGCGGGGTTCGAGCCGGACATCCGCCACGAGGCCGGCGAGCAGTCGACGGCACTCGCCCTGGTCGCGGCCGGCCTGGGCGTGACCCTGGCCTCCGATCTCGGCCTGAGCACCACGACCGCGGACGTGGACGTGGTGCGGCTGAGCGATGTTCTCACCAGGACGGTCTCGATCGCCTACCGGGAACGGGACGCCCGGCGCCGGCCGCTGCAGGCCTTCGTGGACGCCTTCACCGAGGCAGCCGTCGGACTGGGGCTCGACACCCCGTAGGGCGCGACCGCACTCGGTCCGCGGGCACGCCACCGGGCGTCAGCACCAAGTCTCAGCGCCGGGCCACAGCACCGGGCCTCAGTATCGGGCGTCAGCGCCTCGCGAGGAAGTCGGGGCGCCGCGCAGTCCCCGCGAAGGGGGTGGTCAGCTCGTTCTCCACGCTGTTGAAGACGACGAAGACGTTCGCCCTCGGCACCGGGCTGATGTTGCCCCCGGAGGCGTGGAGGGTGTTGCAGTCGAACATGGTCATCGACCCCGCCTCGCCGGTGAGGACGTGGAGCCCGTGGGAGTGGTACAGCTCCGCGATGTGCCCCTCGGACGGCACCCCTATCGTCGGCGCCGTGCTCACGAGGGACTCCTCGTAGTACGCCTCCGGCGTCTCGCCGGCGCACTGGACGAAGTATCTCTGGGTCCCCGGCATGATCATCAGCGGGCCGTTGAACACCTCGTTGCGGGTGAGGGCGAGGGAGGCGCTGCACGCTCGCGGACGGGGCATGCCGTCCTCGGCGTGCCACGTCTCGAAGTCCGAGTGCCAGTAGAACGCGCCGCCCGCGAACCCGGGCTTGTAGTTGAGTCGACTCTGGTGCACGTAGACGTCGGAGCCGAGGATCTCGCGGGCGAGTTCGACGGCACCGGAGTACTCGACCGCCTCCTGCACTGTCTCGCTCAGGATGTGGACGTCGAAGATGGATCGCACGGCGTCGCTGCCGGCCTCGCGGATGACCCGTGGGTCGGCGGCCATCGCGGGGTCGGCACCGATGCGGTGCACCTCCCCGAGGCAGGCGTCCACCCTGCCCGCGTCCAGTGCGCCCTGTCGCTGCACGTACCCGACCTCGGCGAAGCGCCGGATCTCGGGATCGTCGGCCCGGGACCACACGACCGGGTCGGGCCTGTCGATGATGGTCGGGGTGGTGGTCACGCGCGTGACGTAGTCGTCGACGGCCAGTGCCATGCAGCTCCTCTCGGTCGCCGGCGGATCTCGTCTACCCGCCTCTGACCTCGACCGTAAGCAGGGCGTTGACGACCCACAACCGGTCAGCCGCTGACGTATCCCCGGCCCTTGTCGACCGCGGGCCCGGGCTCGGAACCCCCGAGCCACGCGTGGAGGTGGTCCAGGAACTGCCGGGAGAGCGTGTCGCGCCAGCCCACCACGTCGCCCGACATGTGTGGGCTGATGTGCGCGCCGTCGAGCGTCCACAGCGGGTCGCCGTCGGGGAGGGGTTCGACGACGAGGACGTCCAGATGCGCCGAGAGTCTGCCCGCGGCGATCTCCTTGGTGAGGGCCTCCTGGTCGATCAGTTGGCCCCGCCCCACGTTGATCACGTGGGCGCCGTCCGGGAGCGCGGCCAGCTCGACCTCGCCGAGCATCCCGCTGGTGGCCGCGGTCAGCGGGGCCACCATGACCAGGTGGTCGACGTCGCCGAGGTGCTCTGCCAGTCGGGCCGAGTCCAGGACGACGCCGAAGTCCTCGTCGTCGTCGGAGGGTCGACGCCCCGCCCCCCGGACGTCGAGTCCCACGGCCCTGAGCAGCCGCGCGGTGGCCCGGCCGATCCCCCCGGTACCCACCACGAGCGCG
>NZ_JAALDV010000154.1:0-6122 GCF_014145045.1 Dietzia sp. DQ12-76 | reverse complement strand
TGGTGACTCGCGGTGTGTGGTGACTCAGCCGAAACGGCCGGACACGTAGTCCTCGGTCTGCTTGTTGTCCGGGTTCGAGAATATCTTCTCAGTGGAATTGACCTCGACGAGCTGGCCCGGCATGCCGGTGGCCTCGAGCGAGAAGAACGCGGTCTGATCGGACACGCGCGCCGCCTGCTGCATGTTGTGTGTCACGATCACGATCGTGAACTCGCTCTTGAGCTCGGCGATGAGGTCCTCCACCGCGAGGGTGGAGATCGGGTCGAGCGCCGAACACGGCTCGTCCATGAGCAGGACCTGGGGTTCGATGGCGATCGCGCGCGCGATGCACAAACGCTGCTGCTGCCCGCCCGAAAGCCCGCCGCCCGGCTTGTCCAGACGATCCTTGACCTCGTTCCACAAATTCGCGCCGCGCAGCGACTTCTCGGCCACCTCGTCCAGCGTCTTCTTGTTCCTGACACCCTGGAGCCTGAGGCCGGCGGTGACGTTCTCCTTGATCGACATCGTGGGGAACGGGTTGGGCCGCTGGAACACCATCCCGATGGTCCGGCGGACGGCGACGGGATCCACCTTCTTGTCGTAGATGTCCACGCCGTCGAGCTTGATGGATCCTGTGGCGTACGCGCCCGCGATCTCCTCGTGCATGCGGTTGAGCGAGCGGAGCACGGTGGATTTGCCGCAGCCTGACGGGCCGATGAAGGCGGTCACCGAGCGCGGGGGGACGTGGAGGTCGACGTCCTTCACGGCGTGGAAGTCGCCGTAGAAGATGTCGACGTTCTCGAGGTCGAGTCGCTTGGCCATGACAGGTCCTTACTTGGTCTTCGGCGCGAGCGCCTTGGAAGCGAACGTGGCAAGGACGTTCGCCAGCGCGATGATAATGATCAGGGTGAGGGCCGCGCCCCAGATGCGGTACTGGCCGGCCTCGGTCGGGTTCGAGAGCTGGTTGAAGATCAACAGCGGCAGCGAGGCCATGTTCCCCTGGAACAGGTCGAAGTTGAAGCTCGCCGTGTAGCCCACGAGGATCAGCACCGGAGCGGTCTCACCCATGACGCGGGCGATCGAGAGGAAGACCCCGGAGATCATCCCCGACAGCGCGGTGGGGACCACGATGCTCACGATGGTCTTCCACTTGGGGACGCCGAGCGCGTAGGACGCCTCGCGGAGCTCGTCCGGGACGAGCTTGAGCATCTCCTCGGTGGACCGCACGATCAGGGGCAGCATGAGCAACACCAGGGCGAGGCTCACCGCGAACGCACTGAGCTGGAACTGCAGGACGGAGACCCAGACCCCGAAGATGAAGATGGCCGCGACGACCGAGGGCACCCCCGCGAGCACGTCGACCATGAAGGTGGTCGGCCTGGCGAGCCTCGACTCGGGGTACTCCACCAACATGATGCCCGCGGCCACGCCGAGCGGTATGGAGATGACGGCGGCGATGATCGCCTGGACGAGGCTGCCGTAGATGGCGTGACCCACACCGCCCGCCATCGAGGACGGGGACACGAGGAAGAACGAATTGGTCCACCAGGTGGGGTTGATGACCGCGGGGATGCCCGACTCGATCACCTTGTACAGCAGCGCCACCAGCGGGATGACGGCCAGCACGAAGCACAGGGAGAAGACCACCGTCGCCGCCCTGTCCTTCGCCCTGCGGCTGCCGGCGATGGGCAGGAAGGTCTCCGAGGGCTTGGCGGGCTTGGCGAGGTCGGACGTTGCCTGGGTCATCAGCCGTTGACCTTTCCACCGGACACGGAGCGTGCGATGAGGTTGACGAAGAAGGTGAGGATGAACAGCACCAGTCCGGCCGCGATGTAGGCGCCGGTGGGCAGCGGGTGGTTGAACTCGGCCGCGCCCGACGCGATCTTCGAGGCGAACGTGAAGCCGCCGTCGAAAAGCGACAGGGTGCCGGGGGCGCTCGCCGCACGGAGGATGATCAGGACCGCGACGGTCTCACCGAGCGCACGGCCGAGCGCGAGCATGGATCCCGCGATCATGCCGGACTTCGCGTAGGGGAAACACGTCATCCGGATCTTCTCCCACTTGGTCGCCCCCAATGCCAGGGCGGCCTCCTGGTGGAGCGAGGGGGTCTGCCGGATGGTCTCGCGCGACATGGAGGTGATGATCGGCAGGATCATGATCGCCAGGACCACTCCGGCGGTGAAGATGGTCCCCCCACCGGCGATCGAGACGTTGCCGTCGCCGAAGAGGAAGATCCACCCGAGGTTCCGGTTGAGCCACTCTGACAGGGGGACCAGCCACGGTCCGAGGACGATCAGTCCCCACATGCCGTAGATGATCGACGGGACGGCGGCCAGGAGGTCGATGAGCGCCGACAGCGACCTCGAGAGCCGCGGCGGCGCGTACTGGACGAGGAAGGTCGCGATGCCGATGGACACCGGCACCGCCAGGACCAGCGCGAATATCGAACTCAGGACGGTCACCCTGAACATGTCGAGGATGCCGAACCTCAAGTCGTCCGGATTGGTCGTGTTCCATTCGGACGAGGTGAAGAAGTTGACGTTGTTCGCCATCAGTGAGGGCGCCGCCTGCATGACCAGGACGATCGCGATCAGGGCGATCAGGGCGACGATGACGCCGCCGGCCGCCACCGTGGCGCTGCGGAAGACCGCGTCCGCGCCCCGAGAGGACCTGCCGGCGAGGAGATCGCTCTTCGCGCCCTTCTCCGGCGCCGGCTCCGACCCCGTGCTGCCGGAGAGGTCGCCGGACTGCCCGGTGCTCCGGTCGGCGTGGCGGTCGACGGATTCGTGAACTGTCATTGGACCTTCAGTCGCTCGGGGTGACGTGGACGGTCACCGGCTCGCCGAGGCGGGCGACGGGCCGGTGACCGGTGGATCAGGAGATCTCGGAGATAGCGGTGAGGAGCTGCTCGCGGAAGGCGTCCGGCACGGGGATGTATCCCTCGTCCTCGAGCTGCGCCTGGACGTCCTCCGCCACCGCGATGTTGAGGAACGACCGGACGGCCGCGGCGGTCTCCGGATCCTCGTACGACGAGCAGACGATCTCATAGGTGGGCAGGATGATGGGGTACGCACCCGCGGCTTCGGGGACGTAGAACGACGAGGTGTCGATGACCAGGTCGTTGGTGCCCTCGTTCTGCAGGCGTGCCGAGTCGATCGTCACGCCGGCCGTCTCGGCGTTGAGTTCCACGCCCTCCGGATCCGCGGGGGTGATGACCTTGACCATCGACAGGTCCTGGTTCTTGGCGTACGACCACTCGGTGTAGGTGATGGTCCCCGGGGTCTGGCCGATGGCACCGGAGACGCCCTCGTTACCACGGGCACCCTCGCCGACCCCACCGGTGAAGGTCTTGCCGGCGCCCTGCGTCCACGCGCCCTCGGAGGCCGCCTCGAGGTACTTCTGGAAGTTGTCCGTCGTGCCGGACTCGTCCGACCGGAAGATCACGGTGATGGACTCGTCCGGGAGGTCCACGCCCTCGTTCTCCTCGGCGATCGCCGGATCGTTCCACGTGGTGATCTCGCCGTTGAAGATCTTGGCGAGGGTGGGGCCGGAGAGCTTCAGCTCGACGCCGTCGAGGTTGTACGCCACCGCGATCGGGCCGAAGACGGCGGGGATGTTCCACGCCTCGGAACCGCACCGCTCCTCGGCCGCCGCGTAGTCGGCCTCCTTCAGCGGGGAATCGGATCCACCGAAGTCCGTGATCCCACCGGTGAACTCGCTCACGCCGGCGCCCGAGCCGTTGGAGTTGTAGTTCAGCGTCTGACCCTCGCAACTCAGGGCGTAGGAGTTGGCGAAGATCGTCATGGCGTTGTTCTGGGCGGAGGACCCCGACGCGGTCAGGGTCGGCTTGCCCTCACATTCCGCGCCGGAGACACTCTGCGCCGCGGTGTCACCGCTTCCGGTGTTGTCATCCGAGCAGGCGGCCAACCCGACCGCGGTGAGGGCGGTGAGGCCGAGAAGAGCACCGGTGCGCTTGAGGTCCACTGAATCTCCTTGTTTCGCCCGGCGGCGAGCCCTCCGGGACATGTCTTTGGTGACAGCAACACGACGCCGGGCCGATTCCGAGACCCGACGAGCACAGAACGTAAGGGGCCGATATGAACGGTCCCGCCGGAGAAGATGAACTAGAGATGAACTCAGCGGATGTGTCACGAAAGGAACGCTTAGTCAGGTCCCGACCAGTGCGCCGAACTGGGCATATGGGCGGCCAGCGGGTCGCCTGATCCGATACCTCACTCCGAGGCGTAGGTCACATCGCGGTGCTCGACCGTGAACCCGAGCTTCTCGTAGGTCCTGAGGGCAGCCGTGTTGTCGCCCTCCACATAGAGGACGACCGACTCCGCACCCCGTGGTCCCTCGAGGTGCGCCACCCCGAGCGAGGTGAGCATGCCCCCGAGTCCCCGACCCTGGTCGGCCGGGTCGACCCCGACCACGTAGACCTCACCCTCCACGGGGGAACCGGGCTCGGTGACCGTCTTGGTCCAGTGGAACCCCGCGAGCCGTGGCGCCGGCCCGACGGTATCGACGGCCAGGAAGACCCCCGCGGGGTCCACCCACTCCACCGCGAGGCGCTGGTCGAGCATCCCACGGCTCCACCCGCCCTGCTCCGGGTGCCACGAGAAGGCGGCGTTGTTGACGCGGAGCAACTCCTCCCGGGCGTCCAGCCCGGGCCACCGCCCACCTCCTTCGGAGACCGCCTCCGCCAGGGTTCCCGTCTCGATCCCCTCGGCGGGACCGATCGCGGGGAGTGCGGGGCCGTCGGCCGCGCTCCGACGCATCTTGAGGAGCTCTCGGGTGCGCACCAGACCGACCGAAGCGGCGAGCGCTCGCGCGGCCGGCAGGTCACCGTGCGCCCACACCGCGGCGGCGGGCTCCAACTCGAGCACGGTGCGCACCAGTTCCGAACCGACCCCTCGTCTCCGCTCCCGGGGGGCGACGACCATCTCGGCGGTCGCGTCCCCGCCCTCGCCCGCGAGCTGTGCGTAACCGACGACCCCTCCCCCGTCGCCGCGGATCAGCAGATGGCGGACGCCCTGCCCGTCGTCCGACCGGAGAGACCGCATCGGCTGCTCGCCGAGCGGGGGCACCCCGTCCTCGTCGCCGGCCTCACGGGCGACCGCCTCGATCATGGCGGCCGTGGCGTCGTCCACCGAACGCTCGATGGCGATCATGCGTCTCCCCCGTCCTCCCTGCGGTCGGTCGGCCGGACCGCCTTGTACCCGACGTTGCGCACGGTTCCGATGAGGGACTCGTGGTCCGGTCCGAGCTTGGCGCGCAGTCGCCGGACGTGGACGTCGACGGTCCGGGTGCCGCCGAAGAAGTCGTACCCCCACACCTCCTGGAGGAGCTGGGCGCGCGAGAACACCCGCCCGGGGTGTTGGCACAGGTGCTTGAGGAGTTCGAACTCCTTGTAGGTCAGATCCAGGGGTCGGCCCTTGACCCGTGCCACGTAGGTCTCCTCGTCGATCACGAGCTCGCCCACCGTGAGCAGTCCGCCGTCGGACTCGCCCTGCGACGAATGACGTGCGGCGGACAGTCTGAACCGGGCGTCAACCTCGGCGGGCCCGGTGGTCGGCAGGATGATGTCATCGAGCCCCCAGTCCCCGCTGACCGCGATCAGTCCGCCCTCGGAGACCACCGCGATGACGGAGATCTCCGCGCTCCCCGAGAGGAGCCGGCAGAGCGCGCGCGAGGCCGCGAGATCACTCCTCGCGTCGACCACGGCGAGCGCGGCACCGGCCAACTCGCCCACCGAGGAGGCGAGGGGCGGTAGCAGCCTGACCGAGTGCGGCAGGAGCGACAGAGCCGGGACCACCGTCTCGGGATCGGATTCAGCCGTGAGGAGCACTACGTCCATGTGTCGCTTCCTCCTCGTCCTGGCGCCCAGACGATACTAGCGACCCACCCCCCAGTTACGGCCATCGGAGTAGACCTGAACCCCATGAGAGCTCGTCGCACCGTCGCGGTGGTGGCCGCCACCCTGGCCGTCGCACTGGCCGGCGCCTTCGCCGTCGACACCGTCAACGCCTCCAGGGTGGAGGCCGACGTGTCCACCCGGATCCGCCCCGCCACGCCGGGACTCCCGGCCCCGTCGGTGATGCTCGGCGGGGGTCCGACCGCACGGTGGACCGGGCCCGGGACGC
>NZ_JAALDV010000153.1:0-2342 GCF_014145045.1 Dietzia sp. DQ12-76 | reverse complement strand
ACGGGCGGCGGCGGCCGACCGGCCCTCCCGACTCAGGTGCCGGGGCCGTCCGAGGCCCACGGGGCCGGCGACCTCGTCGAGCTCGTCGTCTCCGGTGAGGAACTGCCCGGGCACCAGTCGCTCGTCATCCTCCGCAGGGGGCAGGAGATCGCCCGCACCCAGATCTCCCGGCCGGATCCTCTTCTCCCAGGGCACCCATTCCGGGGCCACGACCGACCCTGGCCCGGGGAGGAGGGAGATCTCGTCGACCGTCACCTCACCGCCGGGGACCAGCGCCAGGACACAGGCCCAGTACCACCCCCGGTAGCCGGCGAGGTCGGACGCGAAGCGGTGGGTCGTGGTGAACGGCGCCTCGACGACGCTCCCCAGGTGCTCACCCACCCCGTGGACCGCGAACTCCTCCACGGCCGCACGGGCCACGTCGACGCCCGAGGCCAGTCGCTCGCGCAGGGCCTCGTCGAAGCCCGAGGCCTGATCGGTGCTCACGGGGTCCGCCTCCTGATCCGTGTCTACCTCGGTGTTCACCCGACCCATTATGCGCGCCATCGCCACGACGTCGCGGTTCGGCCCGGAGTACGGCATTCTTGAGTCATGCGCAGCGTCCTCGGCACCCTCGGCCCTCTCGCCGTCACACTGTCCCTCGTCGGTGCCGTCGCGGCGTGCTCCTCGACGGGTTCCGACTTCGCCGGGAGCCCCACGCCCGCCGAGGCCTCACTGGCGTCGTCGAGCATGCCCACCGGGTCGGGTTCGGGCTCGGGCGCCACGGCCGGCGAACACGTGCCGGTGGGCCCGTCCGAGCCGCGGCCCACACGGGGCTCGGTCGAGGTCGTCCGGACCCTCGAGCACGACCCCGCGTTGTTCACGCAGGGCCTGCAGGTGGTGGGTGACGAGATCTACGAGTCGACCGGGCAGTACGGCCACTCCGAGGTGCAGCGACGCCCTCTCGCCGGTGGCCCGCCCACCGTCTCCGTGAAGATGGCCGACCACGAGTTCGGCGAGGGCCTGGCCGTCACACCGGACACGCTCTGGACCCTGACCTGGACCAACGGGATCGCCCACAATCGTGATCCCCGGACCCTCGAGGTGCGATCCGAGGCCCCGTACCAGGGTCAGGGCTGGGGTCTGTGTTTCGACGGCGGGCGGCTGATCATGAGCAACGGCTCCGACGAGCTCACGTTCCGCGACCCCGTCACCTTCGAGCCCACGGGCACGGTCGCGGTGACCTCGGGGGGCGCGCCTGTCCGCCAGATCAACGAACTCGAGTGCACGGACGGCTCCGTCCTGGCCAACGTCTGGATGACCGACGAGGTCATCCGCATCGACCCGGCCACCGGCGCGGTCACCGCCATCTACGACGCCTCGGCGCTCGAGCGGCCCCGGCCCGCCAGCCGGGAGGCGGTCCTCAACGGGATCGCCGCGCTCCCCGGTTCGGAGAACGTGCTGCTCACCGGGAAGCTGTGGCCCACGATGTACGAGGTGCGCCTCATTGGGTGACCGCTCCCCCGGTCCGGCCCGCCGTGCCGCGGCCAGAATCGGCCGAGGCGTCCGGCGGGTCTTCCACGCCGACGGGGCGAACAGATCGGGCCTGTCGCAGCTCAGCTACGTCACCGTCGCCAACTTCGCGTGCGACGCCATCCTCGCGGTCGCCCTGGCCAACACGTTGTTCTTCTCCGCCGCCACCGCCGAGTCGCGTAGCAACGTGGCCCTGTACCTGCTGGTGACGGTGGCACCGTTCGCGGTGATCGCCCCGGTGATCGGACCGGCGCTCGACCGGCTTCGCAGCGGGCGGCGCCTCACGGTGTCGCTCACCTTCACCCTGCGGGCGGTGCTCGCGGTGATCCTCGCGCTGAATTTCGACTCGTGGCTGCTGTACCCCCTCGCCCTGGGAATGCTCGTCCTGTCCAAGACCTTCGGCGTGGTCAAGGCTTCCATCACCCCCCACGTCCTGCCGCCGGCGCTCGACCTGGTCCGGACCAACTCCCGACTGACCGTGCTCGGCCACGTGTGTGGGTCACTGATCGCGGGCGCCCTGGCCGGGGCCGTGTCCTGGCTGTGGGGCTCGGACGCGGCGCTCTGGTTGCTCGCCGTGGTGGCGCTCGTGTCGGCATACGTCGCGATGACCATCCCCGCCCGCGCCGAGGCCTCGCTCGACGAGGAGTCCGCGACCCTGCGCATGGACCGCGGCCGTCCGCTCGTCAGCGGACTCAAGGCCGTCCTGACCCGGCCACTGGGTCGTCAGGTCCTGGCCAACCTCTGGGCCGTGTCGATGGTCCGTCTCATGACCGGCTTCCTCACCCTGTTCCTGGCGTTCGTGGCCAAGGCCCAGGAGAACGCCACGGCGG
>NZ_JAALDV010000152.1:0-2831 GCF_014145045.1 Dietzia sp. DQ12-76 | reverse complement strand
GCGCCCCCGAGAGGATTCGAACCCCTGACCAGCCGGGTAGAAACCGGATGCTCTATCCACTGAGCTACGGAGGCCTGCGACGCCCGCGTCCGGCGTCGCCGGAAGGATGATAGCCGATCCGGGGGTGTGCGCCGCAGCCGCGAATCGGCCCGTGGCGATCGGGTTAATACGATGGTGGCCATGACGTCGTCCAAGTCGACACCCGCCCGCGCCGGAACGCTCACGACCCGCAGCGTGGTGCCCGTCGTGATCCTGCTCGCGGTGGTGGCCGCCGCGGTGGTGATCCCGCTGTCGGGCATGTCCACGGAGGTGGCGCTCGCGCTGGTGGGCGTCCCGGACCCGGGCGTTCTCACCACGGCCGGGCTCCCGGCGGTCCGAGCGGTGGGCGAGCTGCTCGCCGCGGTGGCGGTGGGGACGGCCCTGTTCGCGGCGTTCTTCACCCCGCCCCAGAAGGACAAGACCCTCGACGTGGACGGGTACCGATCGCAGCGGATCTCCTCGTGGGCCAACATCTCGTGGGCGGTGGCCGCGGCTCTGCTCATCCCGCTGACCCTGTCGGACGTCTCCGGCCGCACGTTCTGGGCGGCGCTGCCCCCGGACCAGTGGATCGTGGCGATCAACCAGATCGACGTGGCCTCGTCCTGGCGGTGGGCGGCGGTGATCGCGCTGGTGGCCGGGATCGGTCAGCGGCTCACCGTGAGCTGGCGCTGGTCGGTGATCTGGTTGGGCGTGTCGGTGCTCTCGCTCCTGCCGGTGGCGGCCACGGGGCACGCCTCAGGGAGCACCGCGCACGACATCGCCACCAACTCGCTGATCATCCACCTGTTCGCCGCCGCGTTCTACGTGGGCGGGCTGGTCGCCGTGCTGGCCCACACCATGCGGGGCGGCTCCCGCGTGGCCCTGGCCCTGCGCCGCTACTCGGTGGTGGCGACCATCGCGATCATCGCGCTCGGGTTCTCCGGCATCATCAACGCGCTCGTGCGGCTGCACCCGGCCGACCTGTTCTCCTCCACCTACGGGCTGCTCGTGGTGTCCAAGGCGCTCCTGCTGGTCCTGCTCGCGCTGTTCGGCCTGGCCATCCGCCGCCGGATCATCGCCAGGATCGAGTCCAGATCGGCAAACGCTCCCGTCGACCGGCCGACCCTGGTGCGGATAGCGCTGGTCGAATCCGTGGTGATGGCGGGCACGATCGGGCTCTCGGTCTCGCTCGGTCGCACCCCGCCGCCGGCGCCGCTGTACGTGCCCACTCGCCAGGAGGCGCTCCTGGGCTTCGAGCTCCCCGGGCCGTTCTCACTCGGCACCGTGTTCGGGGTGTGGCGCTTCGACCTGGTGCTGGGCCTGGCCGCGGTCATCCTGCTGAGCCTGTACGTGTGGGGCCTGATCACACTGCGTCGCCGCGGTGACACCTGGCCGGTGGGCCGAACCGTGGCCTGGGTGCTCGGCTGCGTGATCCTGTTCCTCACCACCAGTTCTGGCATGGGGATGTACATGATGGCCGACTTCGCCAGCCACATGGTGGGGCACATGCTCATCTCGATGCTCGTGCCGGTGCTCCTCGCACTCGGCGGGCCGCTGACCCTGGCGTTGCGGGCGCTCCCGGCCGCGGGGCGTGGGAACCCGCCCGGGCCCCGTGAGTGGATCGTCGAGTTCATCAACAACCCCCTGTCCCGCTTCCTCACCCACCCGATCGTGGCCTCCGTGCAGTTCGTGGCGGGTTTCTACATCATCTACTTCGGCGGGTTCTACGAGGGCCTGGCCTCAGAACATCTGGGCCACATGTTCATGAACGTGCACTTCCTCATCAGTGGGTACCTGTTCTACTGGGTGATCATCGGTGTCGACGCCGCACCGCGGCACTTCTCGCCGCTCTACAAGCTCATGGTGCTGCTCAGCTCGCTGCCGTTCCACGCCTTCTTCGGCATCATGCTCATGAACTACAAGACCGTGCTCGCCGAGAACTGGTACGGCGGGATCGGACTGCCCTGGATCCCGGATCTCCTTCAGAGCCAGCAGGTCGGCGGCGGAGTCGCGTGGGCGGCGGGGGAGATCCCGCTGTTCATCGTCATGTTGGCCCTGGCGTGGCAGTGGTACCAGAGCGACATGCGGGACGCCCGGCGCGGCGAGCGCCAGGCCGAGCGTGACGACGACGCCGAGCTCAAGGCCTACAACGAGATGCTCAGCGCGATGTCCCGGGCGGACCGCAAGTCCTGAGGGGCGACCACCTCGTCGTCGGCGGCCCGCTTCTGCACACCCTGCCCGTCCCTCCACAGACCGGGCGCCGCGAGCGGCGCGACCGGGATTCGACGACGACGAGGTGGGGCACGCTCTGGGGCACGAGGCCGACGCACGGTCGGCCCGAGTGTGACAGGAGCGAGACCATGAACGAGACCCACACCACCGTCCGCGGAACCGTGATCACCGCCCCCACCACCCGCCGGGTCGGCGAGGACTCGGTCCTCTCCTTCCGGGTGGCCAGCAACACCCGCTACCAGGACCGCGACACCGGGGAGTGGAAGACGGGCGGCACGCTGTACTTCTCGGCCAATTGTTGGGGCAGGCTGGGCCAGCGGGCGTCCGGGACGCTGGTCAAGGGCGACGGCATCATCGTCCAGGGCCGCCTGCTGACCAACGAGTACGAGAAGGAGGGCAGGATCCAGCGGGATCTGGAGATGCGGGTCACCGCACTGGGACCGGACCTGTCCCGGATGGACGTGACGATGCGCAGGGCCCAGACCGAGGGATCCGGGCCGGCTCCCGAGGGGGAGGGGCCGGGCCGTCCGCAGGAGGCGGCGGGCGCGCCGGACGCCATGGAGATCGGGTCCCGCGACGCC
>NZ_JAALDV010000151.1:0-3040 GCF_014145045.1 Dietzia sp. DQ12-76 | reverse complement strand
ACCACCGAGCCGCGGACCGGTGCCGCCGAGGACCTCGCGCTGGCCGGCGGGGCCGTGGTCGCCGACGAGATCGTCGCCGCCCGGGCCGCATGGTCCCGAGTCCTGCACCGGGGGCAGACCCTGACCATCGTGGATCTCGAGGGCAACCAGGCCGTCGACACCCTGTTCTACGACGCGCACGACCCCACCCGCCGCTACAGCGCCCCGGCGACCGTCGCCGCCCAGGGGTCGATCTTCCTGACCACGGACAGCGTCCTGCGGGACGACGCCGGCGAGCCCCTCGTGACGATCACGGCCGACGAGGTGGGCAACCACGACACCCTCGGTGGCGCGTGCTCGCAGGAGTCCAACACCTTGCGGTACGGCCACCACACCCGACACCAACACGCCTGCGTGGAGAACTTCCTCCGCGAGGGCGCCCGGCACGGACTCGGCAAACGGGACCTGGTCCCCAACGTCAACTTCTTCATGAACGTGCCCGTGGATCCCGACGGCACCCTCGGGATCGTGGACGGTCTCTCCGCGCCCGGCAAGCGCCTGGCGCTGCGTGCCGACCGCGACGTGATCGTCCTGGTCTCCAACTGCCCGCAGATCAACAACCCGTGCAACGGCTTCGACCCCACGCCGGTGCGGATGATCGTCACCGCCTGAGCCCGCCGCCCGCGACACCGCCACCACAGGAGACGTCACCATGACCCGCCTCGAGATCCTCAACCCGGGACTCATCACCACCGTCCAGGACTGGCCCGGCCGCATCGGGTACTGGGGCGTGGGCGTCCCGCCGTCCGGTGCGATGGACGACTACTCGCTGCGCCTGGCCAACACGGCCGTGGGTAACCCGGAGGGTGCCGCCGGCCTGGAGTGCACCCGGGGCGGCCTCAGGGTCCGGCCGGATGCCGCGGTCACGGTCTGCGTGGGCGGGGCGCACGTGCGGCCCACGGTGGACGGCCGCCCGGTGGCCCAGTGGAAGCCGGTCCATCTGGAGGCGGGATCCGTGCTCGACATCCCGGTGCTCGACGGGCCGGGTATGCGTGTCTACGTGGCGGTCGCCGGTGGCATCGAGGTGGAGGAGTATCTCGGGTCGTCGTCGACCTTCACCCTCGGGCGGTTCGGGGGACACGAGGGACGCACCCTCGCGACGGAGGACACCCTCGCCGTCGGGGAGCCCGGACCGGGCGAGCCGCGCCGGATCCTCGCCGACGAGGTCCCGGCCATCGGCCACCACTGGCACATCGCGGTGGCCGAGGGGCCGCACGGGGCACCGGAGTTCCTCACCCGCGCGGGGATGGACGAGCTCTACGCGGCCAGCTACACGGTGCACTTCAACTCGGACCGCACCGGGGTCCGGCTCGAGGGGCCACGACCGAAGTGGGCCCGACCCGACGGCGGGGAGGCCGGCCTGCACCCGTCGAACGTGCACGACAACGCCTACTCGGTGGGGGCCCTGGACTTCACCGGGGACACCCCGATCCTGCTCGGCCCGGACGGCCCGAGCCTGGGGGGATTCGTCTGCCCCGTCACCGTGGTCAGCGGCGACCGGTGGAAGCTCGGGCAGCTCGCCCCCGGGGACACCGTGCGGTTCGTCCGCGTCAAGGTCGATGCCGTCGGCGGCCGCACCGGGATCGCCGGTGCGCGGGGGGCCGGTCGCCCGTACGTCCTCGGTGACGGCGGTGACCGCGACGACGGCGTGCTGGGCCGCGGTCACACCGCCGACGGGGGGACCGAGGTGACCTACCGTCGGGGCGGCGACGACAACGTGCTGGTGGAGTACGGGCGCATGGAGCTCGACCTCGAGCTACGCGCCCGAGCTCACGCCCTGTATCTGCACCTTCAGGCGAACCCCGTGCCCGGTCAGCAGGACCTCACGCCCGGCATCCGCTCCCTGCAGGTCAAGATCACGCCCGGCGACAGCACGATCGGCGCCACCCTGGCGGCATTGCGGGAGGCCGAGGCGGCCCTGCCCGCCGCCGAGGACCTCGCGGTGTCGAGCAGACGCGTCCGGCTGCCGCTGAGCTGGGACGACCCCGCCACCAAGGAGGCGATCGAGAGGTACATGTACGGCGTGCGCGACGACGCCCCGTGGTGCCCGTGGAACATCGAGTTCATCCGCCGGATGAACGGCCTGGAGACCGCCGACGACGTCTACCGCACGGTCTTCGACGCCGAGTACATGGTGCTCGGGCTCGGGGACGTCTACCTCGGCGCCCCCGTGGCCACGCCGCTCGACCCGCGCCACCGACTGGTGACGACCAAGTACAACCCCGCCCGGACATGGACCGCGGAGAACTCCGTCGGCATCGGCGGCGCGTACCTGTGCATCTACGGGATGGAGGGGCCGGGCGGTTACCAGTTCGTGGGCCGCACCACCCAGGTGTGGAACCACCGTCACCCCGAACCGGCGCCGGGCTTCGACCCCGAGCACCCGTGGCTGCTGCGGCACTTCGACCGCATCTCCTGGTACCCCGTCACCTCCGAGGAACTGGCGGACCTCCGCGCCGACACCGCCGCCGGACGAGGCCGCGTCGACATCACCGACGACACCTTCTCGCTGGCCGAACACACCGCGTTCTGCGAACGGGAGGCCGAGTCGATCGCCTCCGCCAGACGCCGGATGGAGCACGCCCGCGCCGAGGAATTCTCGCGCTGGGCCGCCAGTGGGGAGCTGAGCGCATGAGCACCGAGACGACCGGGACCGACCTGAGGGCACGCGCCGAGGCGGAGGTCGACCACGTGTTGGAGCGACTGGCCGAGGCCGACCGGCCCGAGGTGTTCATCCAGGTCCGACCGCGTGAGGAGCTGGTGGACGACATGACGGCCTCCCTCGCCGCGGGGGGCCCGCTCGCCGGGATGACACTGGCGGTCAAGAACAACGTCGACGTGGCGGGGGTGCCCACCACCGCCGCGTGCCCCGGGTTCGCCTACCAGCCCGATCGGGACGCGGTGGCCGTCGCGCGCCTCCGCGCGGGCGGAGCGGTGGTGCTGGGGGTGACGAATCTCGACCAGTTCGCGACCGGCCTGGTCGGCACGCGCAGTCCGTACG
>NZ_JAALDV010000150.1:0-6599 GCF_014145045.1 Dietzia sp. DQ12-76 | reverse complement strand
CGGGCCAGCTCCAGCAGGGCGTCCAGGTCGAGGTGCTCCACCGCCAGATCACCCAGCAGGTCCAGTCGCCTCTCGCGTGCGGCGGCGAAGTCCACCCCGGAGGGTTCGCGGACCCGGCCGACGCGGGCCGCCACCTCCGCGAGGTAGGCCTGACGGAACCCGTCGGACTCGAGGCTCCCGTGCCACATGGTGCCCGCCACACCGTCGCGCCTCGCGCCCCCGAGGAACTCGGGGTCCGCGCCGAGGCCGATCCGCCCGTGGTGGATCTCGTACCCGGCCGCCGCGTGACCGAGCGCCTCCCCGGTGGGCAGACGCAGGACCTTCTCCGGCCCGAACTCCGTCTCCACGTCCAGCAGCCCGAGCCCGTCGACCTCCGCGCCCTCGGGACCCTCCACCCCCTCCGGGTCCCGGACGAGTCGGCCGAGCATCTGGAAGCCACCGCAGATGCCGAACACCGACCCCCCGGCGTGGGCGTGGTCGATCACCGCGCGGTCCAGACCGCGGGAGCGGAGCCAGGCCAGGTCGTCAATCGTCGCGCGCGTGCCGGGCAGGACCACCAGGTCCGCGCCCCGGACGGTCCGGGGGTCGGTGACGAACTCCACGTCGACGTCCGGCTCCAGCCCCAGCGCGTCGACATCGGTGAAGTTGCTGATCCGGGGCAGCCGGATCACGGCGACCCGCAAAGCCCGGCCGGCGTCGGCGCGGCGACCGCCGATGTCCAGCGCGTCCTCGGAGTCGAGCCACACGTCGGGGCTCCAGGGCAGCACTCCGTGGACCCGCCGTCCGGTGAGCGCCTCGAGGTGGTCCAGCCCCGGTGCGAGGAGCGAGGGGTCACCGCGGAACTTGTTGACGACGAAGCCTGCGACGAGCCGCTGGTCGGCGGCATCCAGTAGTGCCACCGTGCCGTACATCGCGGCGAAGACCCCGCCGCGGTCGATGTCGCCCACCACGACCACCGGCAGGTCGGCGTGACGGGCCAGGCCCATGTTGACGTAGTCACCGGCACGGAGGTTGATCTCGGCAGGACTGCCCGCGCCCTCGCACAGCACCAGGTCGGCCCGGTCGGCCAGGTCGTCGTATGCGGCATGGGCGGCGGTGGCCAGATGCACGCGACCGTCGACGAAGTCCCTGGACGAGACCGTCCCGGCGGGGCGGCCCATCACCACCACGTGGCTGCGCCGGTCGCCGCCCGGCTTGAGCAGCACCGGGTTCATCGCCACCTCGGGCTCGGCGCGTGCCGCGAGGGCCTGGATCCACTGCGCGCGGCCGATCTCCCCGAAGCCCGCCGGACCCCGGACGACCATCGAGTTGTTGGACATGTTCTGCGCCTTGAACGGCGCGACCCTGATGCCCCGCCGGGCGAACGCCCGGCACAGCGCCGTCACCACCACGCTCTTGCCGGCATCCGACGTGGTGCCGGCGACGAGGAGGGAGGCTGCCATGGGGATCGATCCTAGCCGCGCCCTCCCCCGCCCCCGCCGAGGTGCTCCGCCGACGCGACGACGGGCCGCGACGGTTAGGGGGACCCCGCGTTCCTGCTGGTGACACGCCCGCCAAATGCCCAGCTCAGAACGTATTTGAGATCACTGCGGACAAATGCGCTACCGCCGTCGTCCTGGCCCGGGAGGACGTCACCGATTCCGTCACCGTGGTGACCCTCGGCGGTCCCGACGGTGGCGACCTGCCAGACTTCCGACCCGGCCAGTACACCTCCGTCGGAGTGGTGCTGCCCGACGGCGCGCGTCAGTTGCGTCAGTACTCGCTGTCGGCGGCGCCGGGGTCGGGCACGTGGCGGATCGGCGTCCGCCGGGTCGACGCGGTCTCCGGTGGCGCGGGTCCGTGCCCCGCCGGTGAGGTCTCCGGGTGGCTGCACGCCCACGCCAGGGTCGGCACCACGCTCCAGGTCACGCTGCCGTTCGGTGACCTGGTCCTGGACGCCGCGGGAACCGGGTCGGGCCCGGACGCGGCACCGGTCGTCCTGTGCTCGGCCGGGATCGGCATCACCCCGATGCTCGGCATGATCGCTCACCTGTCGGCGACCGACGATCCCCGGCGCGTGCTGATCCTGCACGCGGACCGCTCGCCCGACCAGCACGTTCTGGCCGAGGAGGTCGCCGGCGAGTCCTCACTGCTCGCCGATGCCGAGGTGCACACCTGGTACGAGCACGGCGCGGACGCGGCCTCCGGACCCGGGACGGTCCACCCGGGCCTCATGGACCCGGCCTCCGTCGGACTCCCGGCGGACGCACACGTCTTCCTGTGTGGCTCCACCGGCTTCCTCCAGTCGATGCGCCCGAGGTTCCTCGAGGCCGGGGTGCCCGAACACCGGATTCACGCCGAGCTCTTCGCCCCCAACGACTGGCTGGTCTAGTCCCGCGCGCCGGGCGGCACCCGGGTCACTCCGGCAGCGGTTCCAGCCCGACCCCCTCGAGCGCTCTGCGGCCGCGATCAGAGGTGACCAATTCGCGGAACCGGTCGGCAGCGACCCGCTCAGCTTCGCCGTCCGGGCCGCCCTCCCCACCGGGTACGCGGGCGAGGACGTACCGGGTCATGCCCGCTGACCTCATCAGCTCGCGTTCGCGGCCCTCCACCTCGACGGGCGCCACCCACCCGTTCGAACTCGCCACGTCCGTGCGGTAGACGATTCCCACGTCCATCTCACCGTCCGCGAGCCTGGCGGTGAGAGCGCGGGACCCACCCGATTCCCTCACGGCGTCCACGGGTTGCACCGACCAGGCCGTGAGCACCTTCTCGGTCGCCTTCCCGCACGGGGTGTCCACCGCGCACAGGCCCACCCTCAACTCCGGACGGGCCAGGTCGGCCATCTCTCGGACGTCGCGGGGGTTCCCGGCCGGGACCGCCACGACCACGTGGTTGCGGGCGAAGATCTGCGGCCCCACCGCAGCGCCCTGCTCTACTGCCGACTCCATCGCCTCCTCGCTCGCGGAGGCGAAGACGTTGAGGTCCGTGCGTTCGGACAACCCCCGGGCGATCTCGTCCGACCGCCCGAGTTCGAGATGGACCCGAACACCCGGGTTCTCCGCCTCGAAGATCCGGATGATGTCGACGAACGCCTCGGACAGCGACGGGGCGGCCGCCACCCCGAGCGAGACGACCGCGGTGGCCTCAGGCTCCTCGACCGCACAGGCGACGCCGGAACACATCAGGGCGACGCCCAACGCGAGCCCCGAACGCCGTCCCACCGGTCACCCTCCGGCGAACGGGGGCAGGACGTCGACCACGGAGACCCCGTCGATCGACGCGTGGGGATCGCGGGTGGTCTCCTCGCCGATGAGGAACGACGAGACCGTGACGATGCTGGCGAGCGGCTCACCGTGCCGCTCGCAGACCTCCCGGGCCAGTTCGCCGATGGTGGTCGCCTCCGTGAGGAGGCGCTCGCGCGCGGTGCCGGCCGCGTCCTCGGCCGCCGCGTAGTACCCCACGGTGATCATTCTGGATGTCGTGCTCACGTGGTCGACTCTAACCTCTGTCCCGGACACGCCGGCACCATTTTGTTGACAAATCATCCACCTATGGCGCCCATCGACCTGCGCGGCCGGTGGAACGCCGTCCCGCCGATGCCGTGCCCGGCCTGCTTGCCCCACATCGCCCCGCGCCAGACCCGGGCGATCTCCGCGTCCTGCGCGCCGGAACGCAGGACGCCCAGGACGTCGGTCTCGTCGTCGCTGAACAGACAGGATCTCACTGTGCCCTCCGCGGTCAACCTCGTCCGGTCGCAGGCCGCGCAGAAATTCCGGGTGACGGTGGCGATCACCCCGACGTGTGCCGGAGACCCCGCCACCGAACGTCCGACCACCTGCCACAACTCGGCCGGTGCGGACGGGTCCTCGCGGCCGGCGGGGACGAGGTCGAATCGCGCGCCCAGCACCTCGAGCAGCTCCTGCGCGGTGACCATCTCCACCCGGGACCAGGTGTTGTCGGCGTCGAGCGGCATCTCCTCGATGAACCGCAGCTGCACGCCCTCGGTCAGAGCCCATTCCAGCAGGTCCGGAGCCCCGGGCAGGGTCGCCCGCATCGGCACCGCGTTGACCTTGACCGGGTCGAGTCCCGCCTCGACCGCGGCCCGCACCCCGCGCAGGACCGACGGCAGTCGATCGCGGCGGGTGAGCTCCGCGAACTCCAGGCGGTTGACCGTGTCCAGCGAGATGTTGATCCGGTCGAGCCCGGCGTCGACCAGCGCGCCCACCCGGTGCTCGAGTCCGACACCGTTACTGGTCAGGGCGATCGGCAGGTCCGGGCACGCCGCCCTGGTCCCGGCGATGATCTGCTCGAGGTCCTGGCGCATCAGCGGTTCCCCGCCGGTGAAGCGCACCTCGCGCACCCCGAGTTCGTGGTGCGCGAGCGCGACCAGCCGGACCACCTCGTCGCCCGTCATCCGTGCGGCGTCGGGGATCGGGGGCAACCCCTCCTCCGGCATGCAGTACGTGCACCGCAGCGAGCATTTCTCCGTCAGCGACACGCGCAGGTCTCGCGCGGTGCGACCGAAGGTGTCGATGAGCACCGAGGTGTTCGGGGGGTCCTGCGTTGTCACGCGCACCTCCGATCTGCCGGCCGTCCGGGTCGAGTGTAGGCGCGCGCCCGCATCACCGGCGGGCGGCTACCTCTCCGGCACCTCCACCTCCGGGTTCGGCCCGAGGAGGGTGAGCTCGTGGATCTCGTCGCGCTCGGCCTGCGCTCTCAACTGCGGGGCGATCACCCGGGCGAGGTGGTAGCCCAGCACCACCACGAGGGTGCCGAGCGCGATCCCGCCGAGCTGGAAGTCGTCCGTCACGACCAGGGTCGTGTCGCCGACGGCGATCACCACGCCCGCCGCGACCGGGACCAGGTTGAGCGGGTTGCCGAAGTCGACCCGGTTCTCCTTCCAGATCTTGGCACCGAGCAGGCCGATCATGCCGTACAGGACCACCGTGATCCCGCCCAGCACCCCGCCGGGCGTCGCCGAGATCACCGCACCCAGCTTCGGCGAACACCCCAGGAGGATGGCGGTCAGGGCGGCCACCACGTATGCGGCGGTGGAGTAGACCTTGGTCGCGGCCATCACCCCGATGTTCTCGGCATACGTCGTCGTCGCCGATCCACCGAACGAGGTGGCCAGGACGGTGCCCGCACCGTCGGCGGCCAGGGCCCGGCCCATCAGGCCGTCGGTCTCGGTGCGCGTGATCTCGCCGATCGCCTTGACGTGACCGGCGTTCTCGGCGATCAGGGCGATGATCCCGGGGACGATGAGCAGCACGAACGCGAGCGAGAAGTCCGGGGCGTGGATTCCCACCACGCCCGCGGCCTCGTCGGTCATGGGCGGCAGCCCGAGCCACGGCGCGTCCCACACTCCCGACCAGTCCACCCGCAGGTGCTCCGTCACCTCACCGGCGGTGGCGTTGAACGAGGTGATGGGCCCCGTCACCAGGTCGAGGATCCACGACAGGACGTAGCCGAAGATCAGCGCGAGGAAGATCGCGATCCGGCCGGCGAAGCCCTTCAGTCCCACGGTCATGAGGATCAGGGCGATCATCACCGTCAGTGCCACCCACTGGTCCTGCGGCCAGTAGGTCTCGGCCACGACGGGCGCCAGATTGAAGCCCAGCAGCATCACCACGGCCCCGGTGACGACCGGCGGGAGGATCGCGGTGACCACGCGCCCGCCCACCACGTGCACGATGATGCCGACGACGGCGAGCGTCGCACCCGCCACCAGCATCGCGCCGGTGACCTCCGCGCTCGTGCCACCCTGCGCGCGGATCGCCGCGACCGCCCCGACGAACGCGACCGAGGTGCCCAGGTAGCTGGGGACCTGCCCCTTGACGATCGCCAGGAACAGCAGCGTACAGACGCCGGAGAAGAGGATGGCGAGCTGTGGGTTGAGCCCCATGATGATGGGGAAGACGAACGTCGCGCCGAACATCGACACCACGTGCTGGGCGCCGATGCCGATGGTCCGGGGCCAGCTCAACCGTTCCATGGGGGCCACGACCTCGCCGGGCCTGATGCTCTTGCCGTCACCGTGGACGGTCCACAGCGTCGTTCTCCCCGGCCTTCTCGCCACCGTCGCCCCTTAGCTTCGCCGCCTGCGCCCCGCGCGCGGACCGTAGGCACAGTACAACGCGATTACCGTGGGGGCATGGCCTCCCACCCCGACCGCCCGACCCGCCCCGAGTCCCGCCCGTCCCCCGACGGGTACCGAGAGCTCCTGCGCACGCATCTCGCGTCGGTGCTGCAGCGGGCCTCCCAGAGCACCCGGTTGCCCCTCGTGGCGTGCGCGGACTCGGTGCTCGCCCGGGACCTGCTCGCGTCGACCGACCTCCCCCTGTTCGTGAACTCGCAGATGGACGGCTACGCGGTGCGCTCGTCGGATGTCGCCGGGGCCGGTCCGGACTCGCCGGTGCGGCTCCGGGTGGTGGGGTCGATCCACGCCGGCCAGGGGCCGGGACCGGAGATCCACGACGACGAGGCCTGCGCGGTGATGACCGGAGCCCCCCTGCCCGGTGGAGCGGACTGCGTCGTCCCCGTCGAGGACACGTCCGTCGACCCGGCCGCCTTCGAGGCGGGCCGGCCCGAGACCGTCCTGGTCCATGCTCCGCGGG
>NZ_JAALDV010000149.1:0-3416 GCF_014145045.1 Dietzia sp. DQ12-76 | reverse complement strand
GAGCGTCACGCCGGCCAGCGCGACCCAGACCAGGGTGGTGGAGCGGGCGGCGCGCACGCCCTCGGCCAGACCCCCGGCGAACAGCCCCAGCGCATCCCGGGCCACGCCGTCACCGGAATCCGTGGTGATCTCCTCGTCGTCGGGTCCGAGGTGTCGCGGGGGCAGCGCCACAATGGCCCACGCTCCCAGGACGGCGCTGACCACGGCAGGCACGAGCGTCCAGGAAACGGCCGCGTCGCCTGCGCCGAGCACCGCGAGGACCGCGAACGCCGCGACCGCACCGACCGCTGTCACCACCGATCCGACTGTGACGAGAATCGAGTTCGTGGCCGCGAGGATCCGCTCCGGCACCACGCGGGGCATCGACGCGGTCATCCCGGTGTTGATGAGCCGGCCGAGTCCGATCGCCACCAGAGACAGACCGAACAGCGCGGCGAGCCCTGCACCCGAATGCACGGCGCCGACGGCGATCAGCGCGATCGTGGCGATGATCGCGACCGTCCTGATCAGCGCGGCCACCGCCACCACGACCCGTCTGTCCCAGCGGTCGAGGGCGGCGGCGGCGAACGGGCCGACGATCGAGTACGGCAGCAGCATCACGGCGAACCCGCCTGCGATCGCGGCCGGGGTCGTGGCGGACTCGGGGCTGAAGAGCACGATCCCGCCGAGCGCGGCCTGGTGGATCCCCTCACTGAGCAGGGCGGCCAGGCGGGCGGTGGACAGGCGGCCGAGCCCGTCGGACTCCCGCAACGCGGCGGCCAGGCGACCGCGCCTCGTGTCGGCCGGTCCTGCGGTCGGAGAGGTCACGGGAGCCACCGTAGCGAGACCTGATCGAGGGGACGGGGATGTGGTCGGGCGGTGGCGCGGGCATCATGGTCGCATGGACACGGGACCGGACGATCTGAGCGGCGGGGGCCTCTTCGGTGACCGCCTCTACGACGCGATGGACAAGCGGGATCCCGTCGCCGGTTCGCTGCTCATCGCGGCGCCCGACATGCCGGACCCCAACTTCCGGCGGGCGATCATCTACGTGATAGAACACGACCATTCCGGCTCTCTGGGGGTGGTGATCACCCGACGGAGCGAGACACCGGTCGAGACGATCCTGCCGGCCTGGGCGGAGATGTGTGCTCCACCGGCGGTGTTCCACATCGGGGGCCCGGTCAAGCCGGACACCGGCATCGCGCTGGTGGTGCTCGCGTCGGGGGTCGACGGCGAGACCTACTCGGGTCTGCAGCAGATCGAAGGACGGGTCCACGTGGTGGATCTCGACAGCGATCCCGACCAGCTGCGGGACAACGTCGAGGGGATGCGCGTGTTCGTCGGCTATACCGGCTGGGCGCCCGGCCAACTGCAGGGGGAACTGGACCGCGGCGACTGGTACGTCGCGCCCAGCCTCCCCAGCGATCTGCTCGGGCCGTCGCACGTGGACGTCTGGGGCACCGTGCTCCGCCGCCAGGAGATGCCTCTCCCCCTCTACGCCACCTATGTCAGCGACGGGGACGTGAACTGATCGGTCAGTCCTCGGACGTCGGGGTTGTCCTCCCGTTCAGCCGCTCGCGCGCGGTGGCGCCACGCCGACCGAGGGGGAGGGTCCCCGTCGCGGCGGCGAGCCCCGCCCGAGCGCCATCCCCGTAGAAGGTCTCGATGCCCCCCTCGTCCACGACGTAGGTCTCGTGCCAGATCCCCACGGCCCCCGGGTTTCTCCGCGCCCTGGCGTTGAAGTCGCGCCACGCGGGCATGTGTGCTTTCTCGGCGTCCCGGGCGTACCAATAGAGCTGACCGACGGAGTTCCAGTACTGGACAACCCAGGGGCCGTTGGCGCCGAGCAGGGTCTGAGCCCCGAGGAACCCCACGTCCTCGGCCTCTCCCCTGTCGGCCGCCATGCGGATGCGTTCCAGTTCGGCGAGCATCCTGGGCATCGCCCGGAACACCGGGAGCCACAGGTCGGGACGGAGGGGGCGGTGGATGGTCATGCCGATGTGGAAGACGACGAGGCCGCCATCCCGGGCGTGGGTCACGGGAAGAGGCCGCTCCCGGGTCGTGTGGCTGGATGATCGCGTGACCATGTCAACTCCTCTGGACGCTGCCACGGCGCGGTGCCGAGGGCAATTGGATACTTCGAGTATCCGGTGGTGGATACTGCTACTATCCAGTAAAGGAGCGTCGCTGTCGAGAGGGGCGGAGTGAGAATCTCGGAACTCGCCGACGTCACGGGAACGACCGTGACGACACTCAAGTTCTATCTGCGTCGAGGGTTGCTCCACCCCGGACGATCGGTGACCCGCACCCAGGCCGACTACGACGCCGGCCATGTCGAACGGGTCCGTCTGGTCGTGGCGCTGTCCGAGGTGGGAGGCTTGGATCTGGCGGCGGTGGGTCGGGTGCTGGAGGCCATAGAGACCCCCGACGTCGGACGGTTGGACGTGATGGCCACCGCCCAACACGCGCTGTCGGGAGAACGGGCGCACGAGCCCGCGGCTGGGGAGGAGGACACGCCCCGCGGTGACGAACGCACGCGCGCGTGGATCGCCGCCCGGGAGTGGCAGGTCGATCTCGGCGACGTCATCGTCGATCGACTCGCCCAGGCGTGGCGTGCGTGTGACGACGCAGGAATCGGGTTGGACGAGGGTCGTCTGGACGCCTATGCCGACGCCGCCGAGCGGATCGCCCGCATCGATGTCGCCTCGGTCCCGTCCGAGCCGGCGGCGGCGGTGCGACAGGTGGTGCTCGGGACCGTGCTCGTCGAGCCCGTCCTCACCGCGTTGCGTCTGCTCGCGCAGCAGCACGTGGCACTCACCGGCCGCGCTGATCCCGACAAGTGAGATTGGTTAGTCATATAGTAGGACTGGGCGTACTGTCGGCCTGGTGAGGCCCGGACCCGCTGACGACAATAGTGTGGCACCCCGTCAGTGGGCCATTCTCGGGGTCGGCACGCTCGCCGCGTCCTCCGCCTCGGTGTTCGTGGCGGGTGTGGCGTTCCTCCTGCCCTTCCTGCACACGGAGGTCGGCCTGTCGCTCCCCGCGGCGGGCGCGCTGGTGGCGCTGCCCTCGGTGGGGACCGCGCTGACTCTCGTGGCGTGGGGGTGGCTCGTCGACCGGACCGGCGAGCGGCTCGTGCTCGTGAGCGGATCCGTCCTCACCACCGCCGCCCTCGCAGGCGCGCTCATCACCCCGTCCCTGGCCCTGCTCTCGGCGTGCTTCCTGCTCGCGGGCGCGGCCTCGGCCTCCGCTGCCTCGGCGAGTGGTCGGCTCGTGGTGGGGTGGTTCCCCGCGCGACGACGGGGAATGGCGATGGGCGTCCGGCAGATGTCTCAACCCCTCGGGGCGGCGATCGCAGCGATGTCGATGCCCGCGCTGGCGGCCTCGCACGGTCTGCGTGCAGCCCTGGCCGTCCCCCTGGTCATGGCGGGGGA
>NZ_JAALDV010000014.1:0-3955 GCF_014145045.1 Dietzia sp. DQ12-76 | reverse complement strand
CCACCGCTCTCGCCGACGCCGGGTGGACCGTGTACGTCACGGGGCGCTCGGCCGAGCGACTGCAGGCCACGGTCGACGCCGCGGCCGGCGCCTCCGGCCGGGTGCTCCCCCTCGAGTGCGATCACGCCCGCGACGAGCAGATCGCCGCCGTCATCGCCCGGATCGTCGCCGACACCGGACGACTCGACCTGCTGGTCAACAACGTCTGGACCAACCCCAAGGGCTTCATGGGGTTCAACGGGAGGTTCTGGGAACGGCCCGCCGGCGACTGGGACGCGCTCATGGGCGTGGGGCTGCGCGCGCACTATGTCGCGTGCTGCGAGGCCGCCGCGGTGATGGTCCCGCAGGGTTCCGGTCTGATGGTCAACATCTCCTCGTTCGGGTCGCGCGCTCCGTTCCACACCGTCCTCTACGGGATGAGCAAGACCGCCCTGGACAAGATGGCCGCCGACATGGCCCACGAGCTCGCCGGCACCGGGGTGTCCACCCTGTCCCTGTGGCTCGGGCTCATCCGTACCGAGCTCATCCTGTCGCTGGGGATGGACGACTTCAACGGCTTCCCCCTCGACCGCGCCGAGGACCCGACCTTCGTGGGCCGCGTGATCGCGGCCCTCACCGAGGACCCGTCGCTCCCCCGGCTGAGCGGGTCCACGATCATCACCGCCGAGTACGGTCGCGAGAAGGGGCTGAGGAACGACGACGGCGGCGTGCCGCTGTCGCACCGGGGTGCCTTCGGCGGGGGTCCGCTCTTCCCACCCGTGACGGACGAGCAGCTGGGGATCGCGACGGTCGACGAAGTGGCCGAGGCCGGCGGGCACAACGGATTCGTGGGGAGCGGACGGTGACGTTCCAGCCGATCGGCGAATCCGACGACCCCCTGGAGCGCCTCGAGCGCAACGAGCGCCAGGCCACCGACGCCATCCGCTACGTCCTGCTCTCCGCCTCGGCCGTCGTCCTCCTGGCGGTCGCCCTCGTCGCATTCGGCGGAGGCATCGGCGAGGAGTGCACGGAACCCGGGGGCACGTGCCTGACACAGGACCGCGTCGAGGTGGTGCTTCTGCCCCTGCTCCTGTCGGTGGGCCTGTCCGTGACGGCGGGTGTCAAGACCTACCGGCGGTGGAAGCAGCACATCAGGTGGCGTCCGTGGCTCTTCGCCAGCTACGCGATGTGGATGGTCACCACCACCTACCTCATCGGCTCGTCCTCGGCGGTGTTCGTCCAGGTCGGCTGATTCGTCATCCCACCTACCCCGACTTGCGCGGCTCCTCTGTACGCACTCGGGCGGAGTGCGCGCCCGGACGGGACCATTCCGGGCGCGCAAGCCCACAGCACGCCGGCGCGACCCCCGTCAGGGCACGATGTTGACCATCTTGCCCGGCACCACGATGACCTTCTTCGGGGTCGCCCCGTCGAGGTTCGCCTGCACCTTCTCGTCGGCCAGGGCCGCGGCCTCGACCTCGGCCGGTGAGGCGTCCGCGGGCACGGTGATGCGCGAGCGCACCTTGCCCTTGATCTGCACCGGGTATTCCACCGACTCCTCGACCAGATAGGACTCGTCGTGCTCGGGGAACGGACCGTGGGCCAGCGACCCGGTGTGTCCCAGCCGGGACCACAGCTCCTCGGCGAGGTGCGGGGCGACGGGCGCCACCATGAGCACCAGCGGTTCGACGACCGACCGCGGTGCCCCCGGCCCCTCCGTCGGGTAGCTCTTGGTCAGGAGGTTGACGTACTCGATGAGCTTGGCGATCGCGGTGTTGTCCCGTAGACCGGCGTAGTCGTCCCGGACCCCGGCGATGGCCTTGTGCAGCGCCTTGAGCACGTCCTGCGACGGCTCGTCCTCGGTCACGCGGGCCCGCCCGGTGGACTCGTCGATCACCACGCGCCACAGTCGCTGCAGGAAGCGGTGCGCCCCCACGACGTCCTTCGTGGCCCAGGGCCGGGAGGTGTCGAGCGGTCCCATGGACATCTCGTACACGCGCAGGGTGTCGGCGCCGTACTCGTCACAGATCTCGTCGGGGGAGACGGAGTTCTTGAGCGACTTGCCCATCTTCCCGTACTCCTGGAAGACCTCGGGGGCATCCGGAGAGTCATCCAGGTAGAACTTCCCGTCCCGCTCCACTACATCTGCAGCGGGTACGTAGACGCCGCGCGAGTCGGTGTAGGCGAACGCCTGGATGTACCCCTGGTTGAACAGCCTGCGGTACGGTTCCTCGCTGGTCACGTGCCCCAGGTCGAACAGCACCTTGTGCCAGAAGCGCGAGTACAGCAGGTGCAGCACCGCGTGCTCGACTCCACCGACGTAGAGGTCCACTCCCCCGGGATCACCCTCGCCGTGGATCTCGGGCCGCGGTCCGGTCCAGTAGCGCTCGTTCTCCAGCGCGCAGAGCTCGTCGGAGTTGGTGGGATCGATGTAGCGCAGTTGGTACCAGCTGGAGCCGGCCCAGTTGGGCATGACGTTGGCGTCGCGGGTGTAGGTCTGCACGCCGTCGCCGAGGTCGAGCTCGACGGTCATCCACTCGGTGGCCTTGGCCAGCGGCGGGGACGGCATCGAGTCCGCGTCGTCGGGGTCGAACGAGACGGGCTTGTAGTCCTCGACCTCGGGCAGCTCGACGGGGAGCATCTCGTCCGGCAGCGGGTGCGGGACACCCTCGGCGTCGTAGACCACGGGGAACGGCTCGCCCCAGTAGCGCTGGCGGGCGAACAGCCAGTCGCGCAGCTTGTACTGGACGGTGCCCTCACCGGTGCCCTCGCCCTCGAGCCAGGCGATGGTCGCGGCCTTGGCCTCGTCGACGCCGAGTCCGTCGAGAGAGAGCCCGAGCTCGTTGGTGGAGTTCACGGCCACGCCGTCACCCGCGTACGCCTCGGTCGCCACGTCGAGCTCGCTCCCGTCGGCCGGGGCGACCACCTGGACGATCGGCAGACCGAAGGCCGTGGCGAACTCGTGGTCGCGGGAGTCGTGGGCGGGCACCGCCATGATCGCCCCGGTCCCGTAGCCCATGAGCACGTAGTCCGCCACGAACACCGGGACCTGCTGCCCGTTGACCGGGTTGACGGCGTAGGCGCCGGTGAAGACGCCGGTCTTGTCCTTGTTCTCCTGGCGCTCCAGATCGGACTTGGTCGCGGCCCGGCGGCGGTACTCCTGCACGGCCTCGGCCGGCGAGGAGTGCCCACCGGTCCACCGCTCGTCGATTCCACCCGGGCCCGCGTCGCCGGCCGCGCCGACAGCACCCTGGGTGTCCGGCCAGAACGGCCCGGCCAGCTCGTCGACCAGTGGGTGCTCGGGCGAGAGCACCATGTAGGTGGCACCGAAGAGGGTGTCGGGGCGGGTGGTGAAGACCTCGATGGACCTGTCGGCCACCGCGAATCGCACGCGGGCGCCCTGCGAGCGGCCGATCCAGTTGCGCTGCATGGACTTGACCTTGTCGGTCCAGTCCAGACGGTCCAGGTCGTCGACCAGCCGGTCGGCGTAGGCGGTGATCCGCATCATCCACTGGGACAGGTTCTTGCGGAACACCGGGAAGTTGCCACGCTCGGAGCGGCCCTCGGCGGTGACCTCCTCGTTGGCCAGCACGGTTCCCAGCCCGGGACACCAGTTGACCTGGGAGTCGGACAGGTACACCAACCGGTGCGCGTCGAGCACCTTCTCCTGCTCGGCGGCGGTGAGGTCGGTCCAGGCGCGGCCGGCGAACCCCTCGGGCAGCGGCCGCGCACCGGAGACGAACTGTTCGCGCAGCTCGGCGATCGGCCGGGCGCGGCCGGTGCGGGTGGGATGCGCGCCACCATCTGTGGTGCGGGCGGGGGCCTCCGGGTCATACCAGGCGCCGTGGATCTGCAGGAAGATCCACTGCGTCCAGCGGTAGAACTCGGTGTCGGTGGTGGCCACCACGCGCCTGCGGTCGTGGCCCAGACCAAGCCGCCCGAGCTGGCGCTCCATGTTGACGATGTTGGCCTCGGA
>NZ_JAALDV010000148.1:0-7813 GCF_014145045.1 Dietzia sp. DQ12-76 | reverse complement strand
GACGGCGCGGCGCTGGGGCTCGACGACGGGACCGAGATCGAGTGCCGGACCGTCGTCCTCTCGGCCGGGACCAGGCCGCGCACCCGGCTTGCCGCGGCATCCGGACTCGAGGTGGGCCGGGGGATCGTCGTCGACGACACCCTCCGGACCAGCGACCCGGACATCAGTGCGATCGGTGACTGCGCCGAGCACCGCGGGTGCGTGACCGGCCTGGTCGGTCCCGCCTGGGATCAGGCAGGCGTGGTCTCCGCCCGACTCGCGGGTGCGACCCCGGCCGCGAGGTACACCGGCGGCGTCGCGGTGACCAGGCTGAAGGCGTTCGGGGTCGACGTGGTCTCCCTCGGGGAACTCGCTGACGACATCCACGCCACCGGGGTGGAGGTGACCGCGGTCTGCGAGCCCTCACGTGGCCGGTACGCGCGGGTGGACGTGGTGGACTCCCGCGTGACCGGGGCGGTGCTCGTGGGTCACCCCGAGCCCGTCGGATTCCTCACCCAGCTCTACGAACATGCGCTGCCCGTCCCCGACGACGTGCTGTCCGTCGTGCTCGGTCGGGCCGGCGCCGCGACCACCGACACCCCGTCCACGATGCCGGCCGCGGCCGTGGTCTGCCGGTGCAACGGGGTGAGCAAGGCCGACCTCGTCCACGCGTGGTCCGAGGGACACCGGGACGTGGCGGCGATGGCCTCCCGGACCCGCGCGGGGACCGGGTGCGGGGGGTGTTCCGCCGCCGTGGACGGCATCTGCGGATGGCTGCGGGACTGCGCGTGACGGACCACCTCCCCGGGCACCCGGGACCCCGGGCGCCGGGGCCGACGACACACGGACGACACAGGACTGAGGCAGGATGGACACCGTGACGACCAACGACGACTTACCACTGCTGGGCCGTACGGTCGCGGTGACGGCCGCGCGTCGGGCGTCGGAACAGAAGGTCCTCCTCGAACGCCGGGGTGCGACGGTCCTGCACGCGCCGGCGATCCGGATGATCCCCGTGGCCGAGGACGAGCTCGTCCGCTCCGCCACCGCCCGGGTGCTCGCCGCCCCCGCCGATCTCATGGTCCTCACCACGGCGACCGGCGTCCGGTGGTGGACACAGGTGTGCGAGGAGTGGGGGTACTCGACGGACCTGCACGCCCTGATGGACCGGGTGCCGCTGTACTCCCGCGGACCCAAGGTCACCGGAGCACTCCGCGCGGCCGGCCTGCGCGAGCACGCGTCGGCGGCGAGCGAGGCGACCCCCGAACTCCTGGAGATGCTGCTGGAGCGCGGGGTCGACGGCCTCACCGTGGCCGTGCAGCTGCAGGGGGCGAGCTCGGACTGGAACCCCATGGCGCCGCTGGTGGAGGGTCTCCGCGAGGCGGGAGCCGAGGTGATCGTGGTGCCCATCTACCGGTGGGAGCTCCCCGAGGACCTGGAGGCCTTCGACGACCTCGTCCGGACCGTCTCCCGGGCGGGAGTCGACGGGGTGACGTTCACCGCCGCCCCGGCCGTGGTCTCGATGCTCGAGCGGGCGGACCTGATGGGGATCCACGATGACGTGCTGGACGCCCTGTCCGGCCCGGTCGCCGCCCTCTGCGTGGGGCCGGTGACCGCCGAACCTCTCGTCGACCTGGGTGTGCCCGTGTCGATGCCGGACCGGATGCGCCTCGGCGCGCTCATGCGGCACGTCACCGACGAGTTGGTCGCGCGGTCGCGGACCGTGACGGCGGCAGGGCACGAGCTCACCGTGTGTGCGGCCGGGGTCCTCATGGACGGTCGCCCCATCGAGCTCTCGCCGGCGCCGCTGGCGCTGTTGCAGGCGATGGCGGACCGGCCGGGCAAGTGCCTGAGCCGGGAGGACCTCCTCGCCGTACTCCCCGGCGACGGCGCCGACCCCCACGCCGTGGAGACGGCGATGGGACGCCTGCGCAGAGCGCTCGGGGTCCCCGGCCTCGTGACCACCGTGGTCAAACGCGGATACCGGCTCTCGGTCTAGAGTCGGCGCTCGGTCCAGAACCACCGGGGGACAGGACGGGCCACACGCGCGAACAGGCGCCACCACGTGAACCACGCGGTGGCGCCTGAGTGGCGGTACGGCCCGATCAGGGGCGCACCAGGTGTACTCGGCTAGGCGGCGGTCCGACTGGTCTGGTGCCGGATCGCGGGCTGCGTCGAGACCAGAACCGTGCCGTCGACGACCCTGGCGGGGAAGACGGACAGCCCGTACGCCTCGTCGTCGATCCCCCGTCCGTCGTCCAGGGCGTACGCCTGCTTGCCGATGGGGGAGATGGCCACCGGAACGCCCCCACGGTCGCCGACGAGACCGCGGCTCATCACGGCGGCCCGGGCGATCGGGTCGATGTTGCACAGGGCGTGGACGCTCCCGTCGTCCAGGAGGTAGACGGCGATCTGTCGGCCGTCGGGCAGCAGGGCGGCGACGCCCCGACCCGGGATGAGCCGATCGAGGGAGCAGACCACGATCTCGGTCGGGGAGAGGGTGGCGGTCATGATGGTGTCCTTTCTGAATGTGCTGCTGGGTGGTCAGGCCCGTGCGGGCATCGCGGGGGAGCCGAGAAGAACGGGGACCTTGCGGCCGTCCTGCTCCTCGAACTCGACGGTGGGGTCCGGGGACTCGGGGGCGTTGACGAAGGACACGAAGCGCGCGAGCTTGTCCGGGTCGTCGAGGACGGCGGACCACTCGTCCACGTAGCCCGCCACATGCGCTTCCATGCGGCCCTCGAGTTCCGCCGCCAGGCCGAGCGAGTCGTTGCACACCACCTCGCGGAGATGGTCGATCCCACCGTCCATCGACTCGAGCCAGGGCGCCATCCGCTGCAAGCGCTCGGCGGTCCGGACGTAGAACATCACCGTCCGGTCGATGTAGCGGATCAACTCCTCGTCGGTCAGGTCCCCCACGAGGAGTTGCGCGTGCCGGGGCGTCGCGCCCCCGTTGCCGCCGACGTAGAGGTTCCAGCCGGTCTCCGTGGCGATCACGCCGACGTCCTTGCCGCGGGCCTCCGCGCACTCGCGGGCGCAGCCCGAGACCGCCATCTTGATCTTGTGGGGGGCGCGCAGCCCGCGGTAGCGGTTCTCCATCGTCACCGCCATCCCGACGGAGTCCTGCTGTCCGTACCGGCACCACGAGGTGCCGACGCAGCTCTTGACGGTGCGCAACGACTTGCCGTACGCGTGCCCCGACTCCATCCCGGCGTCCACGAGCCGCTTCCAGATCACCGGCAGTTCCTCGACGCGCGCCCCGAACATGTCGATGCGCTGACCTCCGGTGACCTTGACGTACAGGTCGTGGTCGCGGGCGATCTCCCCGATCACGATGAGCTGCTCCGCGGACACCTCACCTCCCGGCATACGGGGAACCACCGAGTACGTGCCGTTCTTCTGGATGTTGGCGAGGAAGTGGTCGTTGGTGTCCTGCAGGGCGGCCTGCTCGCCGTCGAGGACGTGGTCGGAGCTCGTGGAGGCGAGGATCGAGGCGACTGTGGGCTTGCAGATGTCACAGCCGGTCCCGTGGCCGAAGCGCTCGATGAGACCGGAGAAGGTCCGGATGCCGGTGACCGTGACGATCTCGAAGAGTTCGGAGCGGGACTGCTCGAAGTGTTCGCACAGCGCCGTCGACTGCTCGACCCCCTCCGCCTCGAGGACCTGCTTGAGCAGGGGGATGCACGATCCGCACGAGGTGCCGGCCCGGGTGCAGGACTTGAGGTCGGCCACGTCGCAGGCGCCGCCGCAGATCGCCTCGCGCACGTCGCCCTTGGTGACGGCGTTGCACGAGCAGATCTGTGCCTCGTCGGGGAGCGCCTCCACGCCGACCCCGGGCCCGGCGTCGGTGGTCCGTGAGATGAGCGAGATCGGGTCGTCGGAGGGCAGGGCGCGGCCGACGAGTGGCTTGAGCAGCGAATACGGCCCGGAATCACCGACGAACACCCCTCCCAGGAGGGTCGTGGCGTCGTCACTCATCACCAGCTTGGAGTAGGTCCCCGCGACGGGGTCGTTGACCACCACCTCGAGGCAACCGGGCGTGACGCCGTGCGCATCGCCGAAACTCGCCATGTCCACGCCGAGGAGCTTGAGTTTGGTGGACAGGTCGGCCCCGGTGAACTCGCCCTCTCCGCTGAGGATCGTGGACGCGGCGACCTCGGCGGAGGTGTACCCGGGGCCGACGAGCCCGTAGCAGGTGCCGTCGATGGCGGCGCACTCGCCGATCGCGTAGATGTTCGGGTCGGAGGTCCGGCACCCGAGGTCGGTGAGGATGCCGCCCCTCTCGGCGGTGTCCAGTCCGGACAGCCTCGCGAGCTCGTCCCGCGGTCGAACACCCGCCGAGAACACCACGAACGCCGCGTCGACGACCGTGGTGACGCCCTCGTCGTCGGTCAGCCGGACGGATACGCCGTCTGCCGTCTCGGTGATCTCCGTTCCGGTGATCGAGAGGTGGATCTCGATCCCGAGGTCACGGATGAGCGAGGCCAGAACATGCCCGCCCCCGGCGTCGACCTGCAGCGGCATGAGCCGGTCGTTGCGCTCCACCACGTGTGGCGTGAGCCCGAGCAGGCTCACCGCGTTGGCGGCCTCGAGCCCGAGCAGACCGCCGCCGATCACCACCCCGTGGGAGCCGGCCCCGGCGCGTTCGGCGGCCGCGCGGATCCCGTCGAGATCGTCGAGGGTGCGGTAGACGTGGCACCCCGGCAGGTCGTGGCCGGGTACGGGCGGGACGAACGCCCGCGACCCCGTCGCGAGGACCAGTGTGTCGTAGGCGATCCGCTCACCCGACGTCAGTTCGACCTCGCGGACCTCGCGGTCGATCGAGGTGACCAGCTGGCCTGATCGCACGGTCACCCGGGGGTCGGCCGCGTGCTGCGCGTCCTCGAGGTGCAGCGACTCGCGGTCCCACTCACCGACGTAGGAGGACAGGCCCACGCGGTCGTACGCCGGGTCCGACTCCTCGCCGATCACCGTCACGGTGAGATCGGCGGTGGCCCACCGGGATGCGAGGGTGGAGACGAACCGATGGGCGACCATTCCGTGCCCGACGACGACGATGTGCTCGGTCATGGGGGGACCTCCTTCTAGCCTGTGCCGACCAGGCTAGGAACCGCGTGTTGCCGTTCAATGGCGGCGGATCACGGCGCCGTGACGACTTGCTCACAGGTCGAGGGACGCCGGGTGAGGACCCCGTGGGGTGGCGGGAGGAGGGCCCCGCAGAGGGGGCCGGGTCAGTCCAACGGGAGGAGGTTGGTGGGGGTCTGGGACACCTCGTCGACCCGATCGAGCTTCTGGCGCAGGGACTCCCACTCACCGGCGGGGATCTCCCTCGTCAGTCGCCGGAGGACGGCGGTATCCGGGGTGGCCCACGCGACGGGCATGGGGGAGATGAACTGGTACAGGTTGTCGGCGCCGCGGGCGCTGCGGTTACCCACCACCGCGACGCAGGGGACCCGCTCGCCCACACGGGCCTCGTGACCGGGGATCTTCTCGCAACTGCGGACCGCCAGGGCGGGCAGCGTGCCGGCGGATCGGTCGACGGCGCGGTCGACCAGGGCCAGCAGCGTCACTCCGCGCGGTCGGACCTCCGCGACGATCGCCGGGACCAGTTCCGAGGTGGCGTAGGTGTGCGCCATCGACCCCATCTTGCGGGGGATGTACCAGATCATCGCCAGGCACCCGATCGCGAAGACCCCGGCCACGGTGGCGACGATCCACCCCCATGCGGCCAGCTCGGAGTACAGGAGCATCCCGGCCCCCGCGGCGAGGACGACGACGCCGAGGACGCCCGCCGACCACTGGAGGCGACGCACCTCGGCCAGGCTCTCGTTGTTCCTGCGGACCCAGGCGTCGTCGACGGGGAAGTCGGCGAGGCGGTACTGCTCGTGCGGCGTGCGGGAGGTGCGGTCTGAGGCCATGGGTCCAGTATCCCAGGCGTCGCGGGGCGGGCGCGGCGACCAGGGTGGTCCGTGTGCCCTCAACCGACCTCGGGCAGGTCCGGTCCGAGCAGGTCGTCGGCGTCGACGATCCGGTACGCGTACCCCTGCTCGGCGAGGAAACGCTGGCGGTGGGCCGCGTACTCGGCGTCGAGGGTGTCCCGGGAGACCACCGAGTAGAAGTGGGCCTGCCCGCCGTCCTGCTTGGGACGGAGGAGTCGTCCGAGCCGCTGCGCCTCCTCCTGACGGGAGCCGAAGGTCCCGGAGACCTGGACCGCCACGCTCGCCTCGGGCAGGTCGATGGAGAAGTTCGCGACCTTGGACACCACGAGGGTGGAGATCTCCCCGGAACGGAAGGCGTCGAACAGTGCCTCCCGTTCCTTGGTGGGCGTGGAGCCCTGGATGACCGGTGCGTCGAGCTCGCCCCCGAGCTGCTCCAGCTGGTCGAGGTAGGCGCCGATCACCAGGGTCGGCGCGCCCGCGTGCCGGGCGAGGATGCTCTTGACCACCGCGGTCTTGGTCCGCGCGGTCGAGCACAGTTTGTACTTGTCCTCCGCCTCGGCGGTGGCGTACATCATGCGTTCGTTCTCGGTGAGCGTCACGCGCACCTCCACACAGTCGGCCGGGGCGATCCATCCCTGTGCCTCGATGTCCTTCCAGGGGGCGTCGTATCGCTTGGGGCCGATGAGGGAGAACACGTCCCCTTCCCGTCCGTCCTCGCGCACCAGGGTGGCGGTGAGCCCGAGTCGGCGACGCGACTGCAGGTCCGCGGTCATCCGGAAGACCGGTGCCGGGAGCAGGTGCACCTCGTCGTAGATCATCAGCCCCCAGTCACGGGAATCGAACAATTCGAGTGCGCGGTGCACGCCCTTGGTCTTGCGGGTGACGACCTGGTAGGTGGCGATGGTGACCGGGCGGATCTCCTTGCGCTCACCCGAGTACTCGCCGATCTCGTCCTCCGTGAGCGTGGTGCGGGCGAGCAGTTCGCGTTTCCACTGCCGCCCGGCGACGGTGTTGGTCACGAGGATGAGCGTCGTGGCCTTGGCGCGGGCCATCGCCGCGGCACCGACCATGGTCTTGCCGGCGCCACAGGGCAGCACGACGACACCGGACCCGCCGGCCCAGAAGGAGTCCGCCGCCATCTGCTGGTAGTCGCGCAGCTCCCAGGGCTCGGACTCGGTGGACAGCGCGATCTCGTGCGCCTCGCCGTCGACGTACCCGGCCAGGTCCTCGGCCGGCCATCCCACCTTGAGCAACTCCTGCTTGAGGCGGCCGCGCTCGGAGGGGTGGACGATCACGGTGTCCGCGTCGATCTGGGCGCCGAGCATCGGGGCGATCTTCTTGTGCCGTCTGACCTCGGCGAGCACGGCGGCGTCCAGCGAGATCAACGTCAGACCGTGGACCGGGCTCTTGACCAGTTGGAGGCGGCCGTAGCGGGCCATCGTGTCCGCGATGTCGACGAGCAACGGCTGAGGGACGGGGAAACGGGAATAGGTGACCAGTACGTCGACGACCTGCTCGGCGTCGTGCCCGGCGGCCCGCGCGTTCCACAGGGCGAGCGGCGTGATCCGGTAGGTGTGCACGTGCTCGGGCGCGCGCTCGAGTTCGGCGAACGGTGCCAGGGCCTGTCGGGCGTCGCCTGCCTGGTCGTGGTCGATCTCCAGCAGCACGGTCTTGTCCGACTGGACGATCAGCGGTCCACCACTCACTTCGGTTCTCCTCGCGTGTCGCGGGTCCGGTCGGGCCCGACCCTCCAGTGTCCCGAATTTCGCCTCAGCGTGTCGGGTCGACGTCCGCGACGGAGATCACGCGGTGCAGCGGCAGGCTCACGGCCTCGGCGGAGTCGGGCTCGATTCCCTCGATCCGTCCCCCTGCGACGGAGACGGGGACGACGAGCC
>NZ_JAALDV010000147.1:0-5420 GCF_014145045.1 Dietzia sp. DQ12-76 | reverse complement strand
GGCTCGCGACCGACCCGCGTCGAGCGGTTCACCTACCTCTTCCACGTGGACCTCGTCGGGCACATCGACGATCCCGTGGTGGCCGAGGCGCTGGCGGCACTGCACCACCGGACCGCCGACCTGCGCTTCCTCGGATCGTGGCCGGTGGCGGACGGGGTCGGAGCCGGTGCCGCGCCCCCGGATCGATCCGAGGCGATCCACTGGATCGACGGTCTCCGGCACGGGGTCGACGAACCAGGGGCCGGCGGACGAGGCACTCATCGGCAGGAGGGCCTCGACCCGTGAGCGCGCGACTACATCTGGTCCGGCACGGTCAGACCCCGTCGAACGTCGCCGGCGCCCTGGACACGGCGCTTCCCGGCGCCCCCCTCACCGACCTCGGGCGGGACCAGGCACGGACGGTCGGGGCGGAGTTCGCCGCGTCGGACATCGCACCGAGGGTGATCCTCAGCTCCGAGGCGGCGCGTGCCCGCGAGACCGCCGGACTGATAGCCGAGGCGACGGGTCTGCCCACGCAGGCCGTGCCGGGAATGTACGAGGTACAGGCCGGGCAGTTCGAGATGCGGACCGGGAGCGAGGCGCTGCTGGCGTACAACCGGCTCGTGCGCGACTGGCTGGAGGACGGCGTCCTCACCTCGAGCCTGCCGGGGGGCGAGAGCGCGTTGGCCGTGCAGGAGCGCGCGATGCCGGTGGTGTCCGAGCTGCGGGAGAGTCACCTGGACAACGGGACCGACGTGGTCCTGGTGGTCCACGGCACCCTCATGCGGATGATCGCCGTGTTCGCCGGCGCCGTCCCCTCACAGTGGGCGTTGGTCAACCGGATCCCCAACTGCGGGGTCATCGAATTGGCGCCGGACGGCGGCGGGTGGTCCTGCGAGCGGTGGGGCGATCACCTGGGCCGCCCGCCGTTCTGACGGACGCGCGGGCGGTGGGTGACCCGACGGGGGAGCCCGGTCAGCCCCAGCCCAGGGCGTGGAGAGTGTGCTCCTCGATCCCGAAGTGGTGGGCGATCTCGTGGATGACCGTCACCGCCACCTCGTGGACCAACTGCTCCTCGGTGGAGCAGAAGTCGCACAGCGCGCCCCGGTAGATCGTGATGGTGTCGGGGAGGAAACCCGAGTAGGTGGTGTCGCGCTCGGTCAGCGCCACCCCCTCGTACAGTCCCAGGAGCCCCGGCTCGTCCGGGTGGCGGTCGGCGATGAGCACCACCACGTTGTCCATCGCGGAGAACAGCGCGTCCGGTACGGAATCGAGCGCGTCGTCGACCAGCGCCTCGAAGCGGGACTCGGTCACGACGATGCTCACGGCGTGCCCCCGGGGATCGGGACGGACACGGTCCCCGGATCGGCGTCTGTCGGAGTCCCGGGAGTCCCCTGACCGACGCCGGGTGGCGGCACCTCGGTGGTGGTGGGGGGCACCGGGGTGGAACCGTCGATCAGGACGCCCTGCCGGGCGGAGCCGCGCAGCACCGCGAACGGCCCGGGATCGGCGGCCCGCATCAACCCGCAGTTGACGGTGCGGCTCCCCGTGGCCCACGAGATCTGCGAGATCGGATTGACCAGCGTGGAGATGAGGGTGGTCTGGCGCAGGGCCTCCCCGTCGCCGAGGTATGCGACCCCGGCCGCGAGGCAGGCGTCCGCGGTGAGCTCGGACTGCACCCTCGGCTCGGGCGGGTTCGGTTCCTCCGGGAAGAGGCCCGAGACGTCGACATCGGAGACCACTTCGATGGAGTGGTCCTCCGAACACGGCACGGGCGCACCGGGCAAACCCTCGTCGGTGAATCCGAGGCAGGTGCCCGGGTCCCACCGCCGGTGCTGGTCCGCCTCCGCGAACACCCCTGTCGAGGTGGTCGAGCGCCCGTCGAGCTCAGCGGCGGCGACCCCGCACAACACCGAGTGGTCGCCCTTGTCCCACCCCTCCTCGGACGGCGGCACGACCAACCCGGTGAACCGGCCCGCCGGGTCGACCTCCCGGCCGCCCGCGTAGCGGGTGATCATCGGTAGACACCGATCGCTGCCGATCGGGGCCAGCCTCGTGGTGTCCGGCAACGGGGTGTTCTCACCGAACCCGGGTACCCCGGAGAGGTCGATCCGGCCGGCGACCTCGAAGCGGTGGGGCTCCTCGCAGTCGACGGTGGTGAACGCCGTGACGCGGTCGGAGGCGTCGACCTGCCATGTCAGGCACGTTCCCGGGGCCGCGTCGGCGTAGGCGGGCCCGGACAGGGTCCTCGGGTCGACCTGCGGGACGATCGCCGCGATCCGTTCCGCCGTCGCGGAGTTGGGATCCCCCATCGCCGAGGCCATGAGGCCACCGGTGATCGCCCCACCGGACAGGATCGCGACGAGTGAGGCCATGACCGCACCCCGGGTCCGGAGCAGTGGCCGGCCCGGGTGTGGTGATCGCGAGGAAGTGATCATCACGTCCATGATGCCGCAACTTCGTCGCCCCGATAGGATTCAGGGCATGAGCGGACAGAACCGAGACGAGGCCGGCGGGCCGGACAGCGGAACCCGCGCGCCGCGCGAGGGGGTCGACCCCGAGGTCCTCGAGTTCGCACAGATGCTCTTCCAGCTCGCCCGGGACGGGGAGACCGAGCGGTTGGCCGCCTACGTCGACGCGGGGGTGAGCCCGGACCTCACGAACGAACGCGGTGACGCGCTACTCATGCTGGCCGCCTACAACGGGCACCCCGACACCGTCCGGGCCCTGCTCGCCCGCGGCGCGGAAGTCGACCGCGCGAACGACCGTGGTCAGACCCCGCTCGCGGGCGCGGTGTTCAAGGGGTACGGCGAGGTGGTGCGCGTGTTGTTCGAGGGCGGGGCGGATCCCCACGGCGGCACCCCCACGGCGGTCGACACCGCCCGGATGTTCGAGAAGGATGCCTTCCTCGAGCTGTTCGGGGTCTGACCCGACCCGTCGGCGCCGCCGGGTGGTGGCCCACGTGGGGTCGGACAGCCGATCCGGGTGGGCAGACCGGGCCGCTAGGCTGGTCGCCGTGATCGATCTCAAGCTCCTTCGCGAGAACCCCGACCTCGTCCGCGATTCCCAGCGCACCCGTGGCGAGGACCCCGCGCTGGTCGACCGACTCCTGGCGGCCGACGAGGCCCGGCGGGCGTCGATCTCCGCGGCGGACGGGGCGCGCGCCGAGCAGAAGGCGCACGGGAAGAAGGTCGGGCAGGCCTCCCCGGAGGACCGCCCGGCCTTGCTGGAGGCGGCGGGGGCGCTCAAGCAGGCGGTCAAGGACGCCGAGGAGGCGGAGAGGTCCGCTGCGGCCGAGGTCGACCGGATCCAGCGGATGCTCTCCAACGTGGTGGAGGAGGGCACGCCCGCCGGCGGCGAGGACGACTTCGTGGAGATCGAGCGGATCGGGCAGATCCCCGCCTTCGACTTCGAGCCGAAGGACCACCTCGAGCTCGGCGAGAGCCTCGGCCTGCTGGACATGGAACGCGGCGCCAAGGTGTCGGGTGCGCGCTTCTACTTCCTGACCGGGTACGGCGCTCTCCTGCAGTTGGGCATGCTGCAGCTGGCGGCGCAGAAGGCCACCGCCAACGGCTTCACGCTGATGATCCCTCCGGTCCTGGTGCGCCCGGAGATCATGCAGGGCACCGGATTCCTCGGCGCGCACGCCGACGAGGTCTACCGGCTCGAGGCCGACGACCTCTATCTGGTGGGTACCTCGGAGGTCGCACTCGCCGGCTACCACCAGGGCGAGATCCTGGACCTGGCGGACGGTCCCAAGCGCTACGTCGGCTGGTCCTCCTGCTTCCGGCGCGAGGCCGGCAGCCACGGCAAGGACACCCGCGGCATCATCCGCGTGCACCAGTTCGACAAGGTCGAGATGTTCTCCTGGTGCACCCCGGAGGAGGCGCATGAGGAGCACCTGCGGTTGCTGGCGTTCGAGAAGGAGATGCTGCAGGCCATGGGTCTGCCGTTCCGGGTGATCGACATCGCCGGCGGGGATCTCGGATCGTCTGCCGCCCGGAAGTACGACTGTGAGGCGTGGGTGCCGACCCAGGGTGCCTACCGGGAGCTCACGTCCACGTCCAACTGCACGACCTTCCAGGCCCGCCGGCTGGGAGTGCGCTACCGGGACGCCAGCGGCAAGCCGCAGACGGCCGCCACGCTCAACGGCACGCTGGCCACCACGCGGTGGCTCGTGGCGATCCTCGAGAACCACCAGCAGGCGGACGGCTCCGTCGTGGTGCCCGAGGCGCTGCGTCCCTTCGTCGGCCGGGACGTGCTCGAGCCCCGGTAGGCGTCGCTGGCGGGCGCCGCGGCCACACGCCGCCTCAGCGGTAAGTCAGGGGCGGAAGAGCATCATGACGCCGCTCGCACTGGCGCAGGTCCGACCGTCGGTGTCGAGGACCTTGGCCTGCACGACACACGTCGATCGACCCACGTGTTCGACCTCGGCGTGGATGGTCGCCGGGGTCTTCTCCAGCCGGAGCGCCCGGATGTACCGGACCGTCAGGTCGAGCGTGCTGTAGCCCACGCCCTCGTAGACGGCCGTCGCGGTGGCGTACCCGAGGGCGGAGTCGACCCATCCCGAGACGATTCCGCCGTGCACCGTTCCCCCGTTGTTCAGGGCCCATTCCCCGGGGGTCGCGGTCAGGGTGACCACGCGTTCGGCGACCGACGAGAGCGCCAGGCCGAGAGTGTGCGAGCCGGGGGAGAGGTGGTGCTCGCCGTCGACGATCCTCTGCAGCACCTCCAGTCCCGCGTGGGGGCTGCGGTCGGCCGCGCCGGGAAGCGGCGGCCAGGAGTAGTGGCGACTGTGCGCCGCCGTGTCGACCCGGTCGAAGGGCGCGTCGCGGGCCTCGTCGTCATCCACGGCGTCGAACCTACCGGCAGCCGGTCACGCCGTTGTGGACGGGCCGCTACGCTGGGGTCCGTGGAGCTGCTCTATACGGGGATCATCGGGTTCGCCCGGGCACTGTTCAAGGTCCAGGGTCTGGACATCACGATGCGCGGAGAGCGCAACTTCCCCGAGGTCGGCGGGGCCGTGGTGGTGATGAACCACACCGGATACCTCGACTTCGTCTACGGCGGCATCCCGGCGCGCGTGCACAAGCGGTTCATCCGCTACATGGCCAAGGTCGAGGTGTTCGACCACTCGGTGTCCGGCCCGATCATGCGGGAGCTCAAGCACATCCCGGTGGACCGCGCGGCCGGAAAGGCCTCGTTCGACGAGGCGGTGGAACGGCTCCGGGCCGGCGAGCTCGTGGGGGTCTTCCCCGAGGCCACCATCAGCCGCAGCTTCGAGGTCAAGGGCTTCAAGTCGGGTGCGGTCCGGATGGCACTCGCCGCCGACGTGCCCATCATCACCGTGACCCTGTGGGGGTCGCAGCGGGTGTGGACCAAGGGTCTGCCCAAGAAGCTCCTGCGTCCGAAGGTGCCGATCATGATGGAGGTCGGCGAGC
>NZ_JAALDV010000146.1:12488-20007 GCF_014145045.1 Dietzia sp. DQ12-76 | reverse complement strand
TTGCGCGCGTGCGCGGTGCGGCAGGCGAGGAATCCCGCGTGGGGGCCGCCGAAACCCATGGGTACGCCGAAGCGCTGGGAGGACCCGAAGCAGGCGTCCGCCCCCTTCTCCCCCGCCGGCGTGAGGACGGAGGCGGCGAGAAGGTCGACACCCGCCGCCACGAGGACACCCCGGTCGTGGCACTGCTCGATCAGCCCGGCGACGTCGGCGACCCGGCCCGAGGCCCCCGGCGTCTGCACGAGGGCGCCGAAGAAGTCTCCCTCGGGCAATCCGTCGTCGATCAGGTTCGCGGTGACGATCTCGATGCCCAGCGGTTCGGCGCGGGTCGCGAGGATCGCGGCGGTCTGGCCGAAGACGTCCGTGTCCACCGCGAAGCGGGGACTCTTCGAGGACCGGTTGGCCCGGCGGAGCATCGTCATGGCCTCGGCGGCCGCGGTCCCCTCGTCCAGCATGGAGGCACCCGCCATATCCATGCCGGTGAGGTCGGCGACCATGGTCTGGAAGTTGAGGAGCGCCTCGAGCCGGCCCTGACTGATCTCCGGCTGATACGGCGTGTAGCCCGTATACCAGGCGGGGCTCTCGACGACGTTGCGGCGGATGACAGCCGGGGTGAGGGTGTCGTAGTACCCCTGGCCGATCATCGAGACCGCGACCTCGTTGCCGTCGGCGAGCACCCGCAGGGCGGCGAGGGTGTCGGCCTCGGACAACGGCTCGGGGAGCGCGTCGATGCCGGCTGCCCGTCCGTCGGGCCCCACCTCGTCGAGAATGACCGAGGGGAACGCGCGTTCGGCGAGCTCGTCGAGCGAGTCCACGCCGATGGTCCGCAGGATGTGGGCCAGGCCGTCGGTGTCGGGTCCCAGATGGCGGGCGACGAACTCGCCTCCGGTCCGGGCGGTGTGCGGGGTCGTCGTCACAGGTGCTCCTCGAAGGGCGGGGCCGCCCGGGCGGGCGGCCTGCGGGCCGGTGCTACCCTCTCCGCTCTGTCCCCAACCGGCTGAGGCCGGCGCCTGAGAGATTCACGGGGCCCACCAGCGAGCCGCGCTTTCCCCGTGGGCGGGTGGTCTGTTCCACCGCTCTCCAGAGGCGTTAGACGACTGCACGGTCCGGGTGCCTGAGAGATTCTCGGAGAGGAGTTGCTCCTTCGGCGCCCGCGGCTGCAGCCGCGGAACTCTCCCGTGAGTCGCGTGAACGCACCGCCGAGTCTAGACGACTCCCGCCGATCAGCCCGTTCGCCGCGAGGCGCGGGCGCGCCGGCGGGCCGCCAACTCGTCCTCGAGGGGCTCGATGACGTCCTCTGCGGAGACGGTCTCGGCGGGGAACTCGGAGATCGACCCGGCGAGTTCCCGCATCGCACCCCCGATCCCGATACCGAAGACCCCCTGCCCGCCCTGCAGGAGGTCGAACACCTCCTCCTTGGACGTGCACTCGAACACCGTCCGGCCGTCGGAGAAGAGGGTGATCGTGGCCAGGTCCTTCACGCCGCGGGAGCGGATCTGGTCCACGGCCTTGCGGATGTTCTGCAGCGAGATTCCGGTGTCGAGCAGCTGCTTGACTATCTTGAGGACGAGGATGTCCTTGAACGAGTACAGGCGCTGACTCCCGGACCCGGCGGCGTTGCGGATCGACGGCACCACCAGATCGGTCCGGGCCCAGTAGTCGAGCTGACGGTAGGTGATGCCGGCGATCTGACAGGCGATCGGGACCCGGTACCCACTCGTCCCGTCAGGAATCCCGTCGTCGGGGAACAGCCCGGGTTGCACCTCGTCGAACGTGGCCTGGGTGGCCTCGATGTCGCCTCCGAAGAGACCCTCCGTCTGCGTCACGATGGAGGACGACTCCGGATCCCGGGTGTGGTCGGCCACGATTGCTCCCTCAAGCTGTGGGGTGCCCCCGCTGGCGCGGCGGCACGGTGCCGGATCCTGACGGGCCCGGTTCCTGAACGTGTGAACACCATCGGTGTAGTTCACTGGGAGCAACGCTAGGCCCGCGCGAGGCTGCGATCAATAGGACACGCGGTAAACCTCAACCTCAAGTTGAACTTGAGACATAGTCGCGACCTGCCAACTGGTGCTGGAGTGACTCTTGTGAGTGTCGAAATACCTGGTCACAGCGGTCAGGATGTGCGGCCGCCGGGCTCCCGCGGGGCGTCGCCACCGCCGAGAAAGTCGTCCGGGCTCACCTGGTCGAGGAACTCACGGAACGCCTCGACCTCCTCCTCGCCCTGCTCCACCAGAGAGATACCGACCTCGTCGAGGACCTCCCGGCTGACGAGGACCGGTGACGACGTCCTCAGCGCCACCGCCACGGCGTCCGACGGGCGAGCGGACACCCGTCGCCCCTCGAAGACGAGCTCGGCGAGGAAGGTCCCCTCGGAGACCCCCACGATCTCCACCTGTTCGAGCGGGTGGGAGAAGGTCTCGAGGAGCGTCGCGACGAGATCATGGGTCAGCGGCCTGCCCGGCTGCACACCCTGCTGTTGAAGACTGATGGCCGCGGCCTCGGACGCGCCGATCCAGATCGGGACGTATCGGCCACCGTCCTTCTCGTGCAGGATCAAGACCGGTGCGTACTCCGGCTCCTCGAACCGGATACCGACGACGCTCACCTCGCGCATGTTCTGTCCCATGTCCTCCGCCTCTCGCACGCCTAACAGCCTAGTCCCGAACCGCCCGCGAGCGCTCGCGTCAGGATTCCAACGCGTGACGGACGGCAACGGTGACCAGCGTGGAATGCAGCGCCACCGACAGCGCCGCGATCTCCCGGGCCAGCTCTGCCGCGCGATCGCGGGCATCCGCATCGCCCTGCCGGGCCACCGGGCCGGCGATCTGGGTGATCAACCCCGTCTGCCGGTCAGCGGCGGTCCGGAACCCCCGGAGATGACGGACGTCCACACCGTGACCGGCGAGATCGTGCGCGGTCCGCGCGACCAGGACCGCCTCCGGGTCGAAGAAGCCACCCGCACCAGCCACGATGAGCCCGGCGTCGATGAGCGACCCCACGAACTCCGGGTCCACCTCCGACTGTGCCACCACGTCCTCGCGCGTGAGACGTAGGACGGTGTCGCTCCGGAAATCGTCCGGGGTCGACCCCGGCACCCCGTCCGTGCCATGCCGTGGGAGCAGAGCGGTGGTGGACCCGTCCGCGATGGCGGAATCGAGCGCTTCCAACTCCTCGCGGATCACTTTGAGCGGCAGATAACGGTCTCGCTGCGCCGTGAGGACATACCGCAGCCGCTCGCGGTCACCGACGCTGAACCGACGGTATCCGCTGGCGGTCCGCTCGGGGGTGACCAGTCCTTCGTTCTCGAGGAACCGGACCTTCGACACCGTGAGGTCCGGGAAATCCGGACTCAGGAGTGCGATGACGCCGCCGATGGAGAGGTGCCCCTCCTCTGCGGCGCCGTGTCCGGCGGCCGTCACTGCCCGGGCGTACCCGTCAGGAACACGAGGCGGAACTTGCCGATCTGTACCTCGTCCCCGTTGGACAGTGATGCCGAGTCCACCGGCTCACGGTTGACGTACGTCCCGTTGAGGGATCCCACGTCGACGACGGTGAAGGTCCCGGCCTCGCTCCTGAACTCGGCGTGGCGTCGGCTCACGGTGACGTCGTCGAGGAAGATGTCGCTGTCCGGATGGCGGCCCGCCGACGTCGTCGACTGGTCCAGGAGAAACCGTGAGCCCGCGTTGGGCCCCCGCTTGACCACCAGCAGCGCCTGCCCCTCGGGTAGGCCCTCGACACCGGTGACGGCGGGCTCGGACTGAGCCGCCTGCTGATCGGACTCGTTGAGAAGCTCAGCGCGGAACACCGAGGTGGTCTCGGCGGTGGCCTCGGGCATGTTCTTGTTCTCGGTCACGTTCGTCTCTCCTCGTCCGAGCCCGGGCGTGGGGCTCACCATGCGGTGCCTGCGATTCTATGTCGGACCGTCCGGCCACGGGGCCGGGGGCGGTCCCTCCCCCTCAACCCTCCGTGATCTTGGAGTACCCGTCCGAGTCGAGGGTCTGTTCGAGTTGCGCCTCGAGGTCGTCGACGTCCGGGATCTCGAGGACGACGATCCACCCTTCACCGTAGGGATCCGAGTTGACCAGCTCGGGCGAGGTCTCCAGGGCGGTGTTCACCTCGACGACCTTCCCACTGAGCGGGGCGTACAGATCGGAGACGCTCTTGGGGGACTCGACCTCGCCGAACGGCTCACCCGACTCCGTCTCCCCGCCCACGTCCGGGAGCTGTACGAAGACGATGTCCCCCAATTTGGACTGCGCGTACTCGGTGATGCCGATGCGAACGCGGGTATCGGACACCCGTTCGACCCACTCGTGCTCGTCGGTGTACCGGAGCTGGTCGGGGATGTTCTGGTCGCTCACTGACGTGCCCTTCTCGCGTGGCTCACTTGGCGTGTACATGTGGCGACATTACACACCGCCGGGCGACTCCACTGAAGTAGATCGGCCGCGGCGCGGGGGGACGGAGCGGGCGATCCTCCAGGCCTGCCACAGGTAGATCCCGCCGCTCCAGCAGTAGAGGCCCACGCCCCAGTACAGGCACGCCTCGCCCAGGATCATCAGCCCCTCCCCTCCGGGAACCCCCGCGTACCCGGCGAGCAGCAGGGGCAGCGACCAGAACAGTGCGAACGTGGCCGCTTTGCCCAGGTACGTGACCTCGGGTTCGATCCCGCGCCTCCGGTAGACCGGCATCGTCCCCACCAACACCGCGTCTCTGACCAGCAGAACCACCACCACCCAGACGGGGATGTATCCGGCGACGGCGAAGGCCACCGGCACGGCCGCCACCAGGAGTCGGTCTGCGAGGGGGTCGAGACGCTCGCCCCACGTCGACCGCATGTTCCACAAGCGGGCGATCTTGCCGTCGAGCCAGTCGGAGACCACCAGAACGCCCAGGAGCCACAGTGCCAGGGGCGGATCCTCCCAGACCAGGATGCTCACGACGAGCACCGGGATCAGCGCGATGCGCGCCAGCGAGATGACGTTGGGGAGCGTCCAGAACCTGTCGCTGACCTCGGGGTCGCGGGGCGGCTGTTCGTACCCGAGGCCGGGTGGCACCGCGGCCGAGAGGTGCCCGTCCCGCGGGGGCGGGATGCGTGCGCCGAGGACCTTGCCCTCTCCCGTCCGCCATTCCCGCAGATCGGTCTCCCGTCTGCCCTCCCGCGCCGCGCTCATCGGAAGGTCGACATCATCCCGGAGAAGACGTTCCCGCCGGCCGCCATCGGGTTGTCGTGGACCATGTACGTCCACGTCGAGGTGGGCCGCGCCATGGCGTTGGCCACCAGGTCCACCCCCGAATCGGTGAACTCGATCTCGGCGAACGTCGCCTCCGACTCCCGGACGGCGTCCGAGGCGAGGTCCCTGAAGTGGTCGATCGCGATCCGGTGGAATTCGTCCAGGGGGTTCTCCCTGCCCAGCGCGCGCAGGTGGATCGACTCGCGGACGTCGTTCATCGTCTCCAGGTGGCGGGCCCACCCCCGGTCGAGATGCCACAGCATGATGTCCCGACACCCCTGCACCACGGCGTCGCGGCCGTGGGCCTCCACGAGTTCGGCACTGCGATCCGGATCGTGGGAGGTCAGCTCCTCGAACGCCTTCTCGGTGAGCAACAGCGCCGCGCGGCGCTCGGCGAGGATCGACCGCTGTTCGGCGAGGAGCCGGCTGTACCGCCACGTGTTCGAGTGGATCGCGAGCATCTGTCCCTCGGTGACCCGCTGTGCGTGGTCGACCGCATCGCGTCCGCGGTTGCCCTTGAGCAGCCCGCTGATCCTGTCGTGCGCGGTGGGGATCTTGTCGGGTTCCAGCGCCGAGGTCACCACCGGGTCGTCCATGGCGGCGAAGAACACCGAGCTGCCGGGGTCCCCCTGGCGTCCGGCGCGACCACGGAGCTGGTTGTCGAGCCTCTCCGTCCGATGCCTCCCGGTCCCCACCACGTGCAGTCCGCCGAGTTCGACGACCTCGTCGCGGCGGGCCTCGTCGGACCCACCCAGTCTGATGTCGGTGCCCCGGCCGGCCATCTGGGTGGAGACGGTGACGTTACCCACGTCGCCCGCCTCGGCGATGATGGCGGCCTCCTCCTCGTCGTTCTTGGCGTTGAGCACGACGCAGTCCACGCCCCTGTCGGCCAGGCGTGCTGCGAGTTCCTCCGACTCGGCGACGTCATGGGTACCCACGAGCACGGGTTGGCCGGTCGAGTGGACGGCGGCGATGTGTTCGACGATCGCGCGGGTCTTGCTGTCGTTGTCGATGTAGGTCCGATCGGCCTCGTCGAAGCGGACGCAGGGGGTGTTGGGGTCGATCTGGGACACGCCCAGGGAGTAGAACTCGCGGAACTGTGCCCCCGCGGCGAGCGCCGTTCCCGTCATCCCGCACACCCGGTCGTACCTCCCGATGAACGCCTGGACCGTGATGCTGTCGAGGATCTGCCCGGCCTCGGAGACCGCGACGCCCTCCTTGGCCTCGACGGCCGCCTGCAACCCGTCCGGCCACCGCTGCAACTCGGCGACGCGACCCCGCGAGGCGTTGATCAGTTGGACCCGGCCGTCCCGGACGATGTAGTCCACATCCCGCCTCAGCAGGAAGCAGGCGTGCAGTGCGACGTTCACCTGGACCAGCGTGGTGCCCACGTGCTCCGCGTCGTAGAGATCGCCGATTCCCAGTTCACCCTCGATGGCCTCGGCGCCGTCGTCGGTGAGGAAGATGTTGCGCCGCTCGGAGTCGGTCTCGTAGTGGCGACCCGGCCGTAGCTTGCGCACCGCGGAGAGGATCTCCCCCGTGGGCGCCTCCCCGGAGGTCGACCCGGCGAGGACCAGGGGGACCAGCGCCTCGTCGACGAGCACCGAGTCCGCCTCGTCGACCAGGGCGACATCCGTGGTGGGTGCGATGAGATCCGCCGGGTCGGTGACCAGCTGCTCCCGCAGGACGTCGAACCCGATCTCCGAGACGGACCCGTAGGTGACGTCGCAGGCGTAGGCGCGGCGACGCTCCTCGCGCGTCGACGACTCGGTCACGTGGCCCACCGTCAGGCCCAGGAGCTCGAACATCGGACCCATCCACCGCGCGTCCCGCGCGGCGAGGTAGTCGTTGACGGAGATGACGTGGACGGTGTGTCCCTGCAGTGCGTATCCGGCCGCCGCGACCGCACCCGCGAGGGTCTTGCCCTCCCCGGTCGCCATCTCCACCACGTCGCCCGCGAACATCCTCAGTGCGCCCTGGAGCTGGACGTCGAACGGCCTCAGGCCCACGGCCCGGGTCGCGGCCTCCCTGGCCAGAGCCAGGAACCGGGCGAGGTCCTCGGGCGACTCACCGAAGAGCTGCAGGCCGTGGGCTTCGTCCGCGAAATCGCCGTCCGCCACCCCCGAGGCCCACTCGTCGAACCCGTGTGACGCCTCGACCGCACTCTGCGCGCGCGAGGTGTCCCGGCCCTGGGTGGAGCCCATCAGCTTCCAGAAGCGGTTGGCGAATCCCACGCGAGGAGTCCTTCCCGGTCTATCGAACAGTTGATGCCACCGTACGCAGCG
>NZ_JAALDV010000146.1:0-12426 GCF_014145045.1 Dietzia sp. DQ12-76 | reverse complement strand
TCCCCGCCGGTCGCCGCGTCAGCGATTCGGGTCGATCTGTCCGCGCAGCCTCCGCATCGCCTCGGTGGAGAGCATCCGGTCACCGGCACGGGCGGCAAGCTGCTCGGCCGTGAGGTCCGCGGGACTGGGAGCGTGCACGGTGGACGGAGGCCTCACCCCGTTCTCACGGGCGATGTGGTTGAGCCGCGCGGCCTCGGAGACCGCGGCCTCGGCACGGTTCTCCACGGACTCCACCAGTTCGCGGAAGGCGACCGCGCGCTCCACGACCTCCGCCCAGACCTCGTCGATCGCGGCGCCCATCCCGGTCAGGAGGGTGAACCCGTCCCGAGCGGTGGTGAATCCCGGTGTCGACGCCGTCTCGCGGAGGCGGCAGAGATCTCCGGCGAGCCCCACCAGCTCGGTCTCCGCATCGAACTGCAGGCGGATCTCCTCGACGGACCGGCCCCCGCGCACGTAGGCGCGGATCAGCCGGTCGTACAGCCCGCCGACCTCGAGGAGCAGTGCCGTGTACATCTCGGGCAGGCGCCGGCTGTCGGCGCGGATCCGCGGGAGCGACGGCAGCGAATCCACCACCGCCTGGACGCGGTGGGGCAGGACGACCCGGCCCATCTCGCGCTGACCGTAGGCCGCTGCGGCGGTCCCCAGCTCGACCATGGTCCGGGGCACCATCGGCACCGGCGCCATCGTCGGGGTGGAGGCGAGGGCGTCGAAGAGCCGGCCCCGGTCCTCCGGGTCCAGATGAACGCCGCGCTTACGGTCCGCGCGGATGTCCTTGATCCGATAGGCGAAGACTCCGGCGCCGCGGGTGAACCCGGTGCGCAGGCCGACGTACTTCCGATCGAGTTCGGCCAGCCGCGTGCGCAACGCCATCCTCAGGACCGACGGCAACGGAGTTCCCAGCTGACGTCTGAGGTCGTGACGCTGCTCCTCGATCACCCGCAGCTGGTGGAAACCGCCGATCGTGGGAAAGGGCAGGTTGCGGTGCAGACGCGCCAGCACGATCCCCGCGATCCGGGGGTCGACGAGTCCACAGGCGATCAGGAGGGCGGCCCGATCGGAGAGCTCGCCCCGGCTCGTGGAGGCTTTGCCCGTGCACAGCTCATCGACGCGGCGGACCAGGCGGGCACGGGCGTCCTCGCCGTCACCGTCCTGATCGCGACTGGTCATACTCGAGCACCTCTCCCCGGCTCCGGCGGTCTCCGCCGTTGGACATCATGGTTCCATGATGCCCGCTCCGCCGAGCGCCCGCCTCCAGTGCTACTCGGGCGTGACCCGCACGACCATCTTCCCGGTGTTGGCCCCGCGCATCATGTCGAGGAACGCGTGGACCGTGTTCTCGATGCCGTCGACCACCGTCTCGTCGTAGGCGATCTCTCCGTCGGCGAACCAGGCCGTCATCCGGTCGGTGAACTCGGCGCGCAGGTCGAGGTGGCGGCCGAGGGTGAAGCCCGTGAGGGTCAGTCCCCTGGTGATGATGGTGGCCATGTTGTCCGGGCCGGGTGTCCTGCCCTCGACGTTGTAGCTCGCTATCGCCCCGCACATCGCGATTCGCCCGCCGTCGTTCATCACGTCGAGCGCCGCCTGGAGGTGGTCACCACCGACGTTGTCGAAGTAGACGTCGACGCCCTCCGGAACCAGTTCGCCGAGCTGCTCACGCACCGGCGCCTCCTTGTAGTTCAGCGCGGCGTCGAAGCCGTACTTCTCGGTGAGCAGCCGCACCTTCTCGGGCGATCCCGCGGATCCGATGACGCGACCGGCACCCAGGAGTCGCGCGATCTGCCCCGCCGCGGTGCCGACCGCGCCGGCGGCGCCGGAGATGAAGACCGTGTCCCCCGGCTCCAGGCGGGCGATCGCGGTGAGTCCCACGTAACCGGTCAGTCCCGTCATGCCGAGGATGCCGAGGTACAGCGAAAGTGGGGCTCCCTCCAGCTCGGGCACGACGGTGAAGGTCGAGGCGTCGGCCTGGACGACGTCCGACCACCCGTGCTGGTGGAGCACCACGCTACCCACGGGGACGGCAGCGTCGGCGGAGGCGGTGACGCGGCCGACCGCGCCGCCGGTGATGGTCGCACCCACGGCGTACGGGGCGGTGTAGCTACGCGCATCGTTCATCCGGCCCCGCATGTAGGGGTCGACGGAGACGTAGAGGTTCGAGACCCGGACCTCCCCCGGCCCGACCGGTCCGTAGGTGACGGTGGCGGTGCGGAAGTCCTCGTGCGTCGGCCACCCCGTGGGGCGCGCGGCGAGCTGGATCTGGGTGCTGGTTGCGGTGTCGGTGTCGGCGTGGCTGACGTTGGTCATGGTTCGGCTTTCTGGTGAGAACGCGTGCGTGTTGCGGGACCGCGGCGGCGCGGGCCGCTACACCGCGAGCGAGAGGGCCAGGGCGAGGACCGAGACCAGCGGGAGCAGCCCCTGCTTGAGGGCGGCCCCCCGCTTGTCGGGAGCGGAAAAGAACAGGACGAGCGCCGCCGCGGCCATGGAACCGGCGCCGGCGATCAGCAACGCGGCCCCCACGGGCACGACGCCGGCCAGGACGAACCCGATTCCGGCCACCGTGACGATGGCGAGGAAAAGGTTGTAGAACCCCTGGTTGAAGGCCATCTGCTGGGTAGCCCTCGCCTCCTTGAGGCTCGTTCCGAAGACCCGCCGGGCGCGCGCGCTCGTCCACATCAGCGATTCCAGCGCAAAGATGACGACGTGCACCAGCGCCGCGAGGGCGGCGAGAACAAGGGAGAAGATGAGCATGATGTGACCTCGTCGGATCGATGGGGTGGTGCCGTGTAGCGGCATATTCTGAACTGATCGTTTCACTATATACTGGACTGAGCATTTCACAAAAGGAGGCCGACCATGGCTCGCACGCAGGGTTTCGACACCGCCGCCGCCGTTCGCTCCGCGCGCGAGGTGTTCTGGGAATCGGGGTACGAGGATGCGGCGATCCCTGCTCTCGAGCGCGCCACCGGGCTGAACCGCTCCAGCATCTACAACGCCTTCGGCAGCAAGCGCGGCCTCTTCGACGCGGCGGTCGAGAGTTATCTCGACGAGGTGGTCCGCCCGATGCTCCGGCCGTTCGCCGCGACCCCTGTCGCGCCCGACGCGATCGTCGTCTACCTCGGCAGACTGCGGAGCACGTTCCTCGACTCCGATTCCCCGGCGTTCGCCCACGGGTGCCTTCTCATCAACTCGGCGACCTCGCCGATCGCGCGGGACGCGGCCGTGCGCGAGGTCGTGGCCGCGTATCGCGAGGAACTCCGTGCCGCAATCGGCCGCGGTGTCCTCGCTCACCGCCCCACGCACGAGGCGGAAGCCAGCGCCCGGCTCGCCGACGCCTGCACCGCGATGATCGTCGCGGCGTTCGCGCTCGCCCGCGTCGACACCGTGGCGGCGCTGCAGTGCATCGACACAGCTCGACGCCTCCTCGACGACCACGCCTGATTCCGGCGCACCAGGCTTACACGAGGGCCTGATTCCGGCGCACCTGGCCAACACGAGGACCGTCAGGTGGTGCGACACCCCCTACGGGTGGCCGCGGGGCGCCATACCCCCGCGAGGGGCGCGGCGGCGGACGTACCGTCAACCGATGGGGACTGATCAGTCATCACGCAGCGATCTCCGCGCGCTGGAACCCGAGCTGTGGCCGGAGTATCTGTCGGCCCGGTCCGGGCTCCCGGGACCTCGCGCCAACCTCTCGTTACTCACCGTCGCCGCCGGAATGGCGGGCGAGCGCGCCATCGAGGCGATGCTGGCCGACGGCGGCGAGTATCCCGCGATGTGTGCCGCCGCGGCCCTCGCGGCGAGAGCCGACTCCGCGGAATGCGAGGACCGTGCCCGGGCACTGGCGACAGATGACCGGTGGCGGGTTCGCGAGGGGGTGGCCATCGGTCTGCAACTCCTCGGTGACGACACGCTCGAGGTGCTGATCGAGCTGGTCCGGCGGTGGGCCGAGGATCCCGAGTCCTATGTCCAGCGCGTCGCCGTGGTGGCCATCTGCGAACCCCGCCTCCTGCGCACCGCCCCGGCGGCGGCCGTCGCCATCGAGGTGTGCCGACGCTGCACGGACCGCCTCATGGCGCTGCCGCCGACGCAGCGCAAAGACCCCGCGGCCCGCAACCTCCGCCAGGCGCTGGGGTACTGCTGGAGCGTCGCCGTGGCCGCGGATCCCGAGCCCGGGCTGAGGGTCTTTCGCGAGCTACCGACCGACGACCCCGACGTCCAGTGGATCGTCACACAGAATACGCGCAAGAAGCGACTGTCCGCGCTGCTGTGACGACCGCCCTCTCCCCCGGGGCCGGAGCCGTGGGCAGGGGCCGGGGCCAGGAGCCAGGAGCCAGGGGCCGACCCTCATCTCACTCGTCGCCGCGAAGCGGCACCCCCACGTCCCCGCCCGACTCCTCGGTGATCCGGCGGCCCATCTGCACGAACGTCGGCTCGGTGAGGAAACCCCCGGCGAAGAGCGCCTGCCCCTGGGCGAACGACGCCGAGCGCCGGATCTGTTCCTCGCCGGCGAACCCGAACACCTCCGCGAGCTCCTTCAGGTCCCTGGGCGAATTGACCCTCATGAGGCCGAGGTTGTCGCACTGGGAGAGCACGTTGGGGTGGATCTTGTTGGGGCGCTGCGTGGAGAGCAACAACCACAAGCCGAACTTGCGCCCCTCGGCGGCGATCTGGACCAGTTGCCGGGTGAGGGCACGCTCGACGTCGGTCTGAGGGTCGGGTGGACAGATGTTGTGCGCCTCGTCGATCACGATGAGGATCGGCTTCCGGTCCTCGCGCCGCGTCCACAGGTGTTCCAGGACCGCCAGTGCCGCGACCTTGGATTCCGCCGGGTGAGTGAAGCCCCCGAGGTCCATCACCGTGGCGCGCGGTCGTTGGTCGATCACGTCGACAACCGAACCGGCGCCCCTGGACCACAGGTCCCACTCGAGCACCTGGAGGTTCTCCATCCGGTAGGACAGCCGCACCTCCCCCGGGTCGGACGACTGCCGGAACGCCGTGAGCGCGCCCGCCGAGTCGAAGCTCTCGGCACGGACCTCCGCCCGCAACAATACGTTGTACTCCTCCGCATCCGCGATCGGATCGAGGTGGAGCAGCGCGGCCTTGGACGCCGGGGTCAGGTCGACATAGCGGGCGTGCAGCCGATCCGCGGGACTGTTACCCGTGCCCTCCCCCGAACCCGCAGGCGAGTCGCCCGATGAGCGCAGCACCCGGATGTCGAGCTCCGCGAGCCGGGCCGCCTCCGCCGCGTCGGCATCCTCGCGGGCCTCGGGCAGCCTGACGAAGTCGGCGTTCGGGTCGAGGATGACCATCGGGAGCTCGGTGTGCAGCAGCAACTGCTCCAGGACCACGCCCAGCGCGTAGGTCTTCCCGCTACCGCTCTGCCCGCACCAGAACGTGTGGCGGTTGAAGCGACGGGCGTCGAGGGTCACGGACGCCCCCGGAACATCGATGTCTGTACCGATCACGAGCCCGGTCATTCTGTCTCCATTCGATTGATTGCCCAGCGTAACCCACGGATCAGGCGCCACTCGGGGGACTTCGGAGATCCGACAGCGTGGGATCCAACGGTCCGACGCCCCCCATCCACGCCCGGTGGTGAGGCACCGTAGGTCTTCCGTGGGGCCGGCCGGGTGGGAATGATGGGACTCTGGCCGCCGCGGCCGTCGCGCCCGCGGACCCACGAAAGGTCACCCCATGAGTTCCACGCCCCATGTCGACGACCCCGCGGCTCCAGCCGACCCCCGCCGGTTCACCGCATGGCCCCTCTGGGCGGTGCTCGCCGGTGCCGCGGGGCTGGTAGGGACCGTCGCGACAGACCTCCGGCCCGACGCCGAAGTGGAGGCGATCAACCGCGGCGAGAGCCACGCCGTCGTCCCGGCCGACGTGGTGGGCCTCGATCCCGCGATCGGCCGCGTCGGATTCCTCGCGGGCCTGCTCGCCGTCTTCGCCCTGATGGTCTTCGCCGCAGCCTGGCGCCGACACGTCGAGACCCTCTTCACCCGCTCCACGGCCGCCCGGGTCGTGAGCATCGGCCTGATCGCGTCCGCGGGAGCGCTCATCCTGGGGTACGGGTGGCGAGGTGCGCTGGCCAACTACCTCGGCCCGGAGGCGGGCGCGTACGGCGAGGAGGGACTGTTCGTCTACTACATGCTGACCGACTTCGGGGCGTACATCCCGTGGACCGGGCTCATCGCCTCCGCGCTCGCGCTGGCCTGGATGGCGTGGGTGGAGCGGGACGTCTCCCGCATCCTCGGGACGGTCGCGGCGATCCTCGGTGTGGGCACGCTCGGCGCCGTCGTGGTGTCCGGCGTCCCCGGACTGCCCGGGATCCTCATGCCGTTCTGGCTCGTCGTCACCGGGGTCTGGCTCGCCGTGGGCCGCAGCCGTGTCGCGCACCCGTCGGAGCACGGCGCCTAGGAGCGATATCGGAGCGGAACGACCGTGGGCGCACACGACCCAGGGGCGGTCTCCCGAGTGGGAAACCGCCCCTGGAATCGTCGTACGAGCGTCGGGCTGACAGGATTCGAACCTGCGACCCCTTGACCCCCAGTCAAGTGCGCTACCAAGCTGCGCCACAGCCCGCCCGCCACCGCTCTCGCGGCGACTGGATCAGACTAGCGCACGCCTGTCGGAGCACTCCAATCGCCTGGTCACTTGCGCTGTCGGCGCTCCTTGACGCGCACGTTCACGCGGACCGGAGAGCCGTCGAAACCGAAGGTCTCGCGTAGGCGACGCTCGAGGAACCGCCGGTAGCCGGCCTCGAGGAACCCGGTGGAGAAGAACACGAACGTGGGCGGCCGGGTGGTGGCCTGCGTGCAGAACCGGATGCGCGGCAGCTTCCCGCCGCGCATCGGCGGCGGGGTCGCGGCCACGACCTCGCTCATCCACGTGTTGAGCGGACCCGTGGGGATCCGCTTGTCCCAGGAGTCGAGTGCGCCCTCCATCGCCGGCACCAACTTGGCCAGGGCTCGGCCCGTGGTGGCCGAGATGTTCACCCGGTAGGCCCAGGTGAGGATCTTGGACAGCTCCCGGTCGATCTCCTTGTCCAGGTCGTACCGGCGGTCCTCGTCCACCAGGTCCCATTTGTTGAAGGCGATCACGAGCGCCCGGCCGGCGTCGGCGACCATGGAGATCACCCGCAGGTCCTGCTCGGTGATCGGTTCGGAGGCGTCCAGCAGCAGCACCACGACCTCGGCGGCCTCGATGGCCCCCCGCGTCCGCAGCGAGGCGTAGTACTCGTGCCCGTAGGCCTGGTTGACCTTGCGTCGTAGGCCGGCGGTGTCGACGAAGCGCCACATCTTGCCGCCCAGCTCGACGAGCGAGTCCACGGGATCGACGGTGGTGCCGGCGACGTTGTCGACCACCGACCTCTCCTCGCCGGTGAGCTTGTTGAGCAGGCTCGACTTGCCGACGTTGGGCTTGCCGACCAGCGCCACACGCCGCGGCACGTCGGTGGTCTCCCGCATCCGGGCCTTGGACGGGAGTTGGCGCAGGATCTCGTCGAGCAGGTCGGCGGTGCCCCGGCCGTGCGCGGCGGAGATGGCATAGGGCTGGTCGAGGCCCAGCCCCCAGAATTCGGCCGCCTGGAGCTCCGCCTTCTCGCTGTCCACCTTGTTGACCGCCAGGATCACCGGGGTGTTCGAGCGGCGCAGGCTCTTGGCCACCGTCTCGTCCGCGGAGGTGATGCCCACGGTCCCGTCGCACACCAGGACGATGAGGTCGGCGGTGCCCATCGCGATCTCGGCCTGCTGCGCGATGGAGCGGTGCATGCCCTTGGCGTCCTGCTCCCACCCACCGGTGTCCTGGACCATGAAGGTGCGGCCGTTCCACAGGGCCTCATAGGAGACGCGGTCGCGGGTCACCCCGGGGACGTCTTCCACGACGGCCTCGCGGCGGCCGATGATCCGGTTGACCAGCGTGGACTTGCCCACGTTGGGGCGCCCCACGATGGCGACGGTGGGCAGGATCTCCACTCCGTCGAGCTCGGCGCCGATCTCGTCGGCCCACTCCTCGGCGACGGCGTCCCAGTCCGTGTCGTCGTTCCACCCTTCCTCGACGGTCTCCTCGGCCGGACCGGTGGGCAGGTCGAACTCCTCGTTGCTGGTCATCGTGTGTTCCCTTCTGCGGCGTCGCCGTGCGACGCGTCGGTGCCCTCCGCGAGTGCGACCAACCGGTCGAGCACCTCGTCGAGGGTCAGGTCTGAGGTGTCGAGGACGATCGCATCGTCCGCGGGACGGAGCGGGCTCGCGGCGCGGGTGGAGTCCTTGCGGTCACGCTCGATCACCGCCGCCAGCACCTCGTCGTAGTCGGCGTCACGTCCCGCGGCGCGGTCCTGTTCCGTCCTGCGTCGGGCCCGGATCTCCGGGCTCGCGGTGAGATACACCTTGACCTCGGCGTCGGGGAGCACCACCGTGCCGATGTCGCGGCCCTCGAGGACGACGGTGCCGCCCCCGGACGCCAGGCGCCGCTGCAGGCCGACCAGATTGGCCCGGACCTCGGGGACGGCGGAGACCGCCGAGACCCCCGCGGTGACCCGGGCGGTGCGGATCTCGTCACTCACGTCCTCCCCGGCGAGCAGGATGCGTTCGGATCCCGCGTCCGTGCCGATCTCCATCGGCAGATCGGCGGACGCGGCGATCACCGCCGCGGCATCCTCCGGGTCGATCCCGGCACGCAGCACCTGGAGCGTGGCCACCCGGTACATCGCACCGGTGTCGAGGTAGGCCCCGCCGAGCCGTTCGGCGAGCAGGCGGGCGAGGGTGGACTTTCCGGTGCCCGCGGGTCCGTCGATCGCGATCCGGCGCCGGCGGGCGCCGTCCGGCACGGTCGGACCTGCCGGCGCGCTCACAGGCCCACCGCCGAGTAGAGATCCGAGACCTCTCTGCGGCCCAGCTTGCGGAAGCTCCCCGCGCGCTGGTCCCCCAGCGCGACGGCGCCGAAACGGGTCCGCACCAGCGACTCGACCGGGTGGCCGACCTCGCTCAGCAGACGCCGGACGATGTGCTTGCGACCCTCGTGCAGCACGACCTTGACCAGCGACCGCCCCTCGTGGACGTCGAGCACCGAGAACTGGTCGACCTTGGCGGGACCGTCCTCGAGTTCGACCCCCTCGCGCAGAGTCCTGCCGACACCCTTGCCGACGACCCCCGTCACGGTGGCCATGTACGTCTTGGACACCTCGTACGACGGGTGCATCAGCCGGTGCGCGAGTTCGCCGTCGTTCGTCACCAACAGCAACCCCTCGGTGTCGGCGTCCAGGCGACCCACGTGGAAGAGCCGCTGCCCGGCATCCACGCGGTCGGCGACCAGGTCGCCCACGCAGGGCCGGCCCATGTCGTCGGACATCGTGGTGTGGTACCCGCGGGGCTTGTTGAGGGCCAGGTAGACGAGGTCGTCGTCGAGGACGATCCGGGTGCCGTCGACCCTGATCACGGCCGTGGCGGGATCGACCTTCACGCCCATCTCGCGCACGATCTTCCCGTTGACCTCCACGCGCCCACGGGCGATGAGGTCCTCTGAGGCCCTGCGGGAGGCGATCCCGGCCTGGGCCAGGATCTTCTGGAGTCGTACCGGTGAGCCGTCTCGGCCAGCGGACTCAGTCATGAGTAAGTCACATCTCTTCGTTCTGGTGGTCATGGGCTGGGTCGGGCGCAGCGGTTCTGCGCCGCCCCAGAGGTATCCGCGGGTCCTCCGCGGGGTCGTCGCTCATCTCGTCGACCAGGTCCACGTCCGGCAGCAACGGGGCGATGTCCGGGAGCTCGTCGAGCGACGTCAACCCCAATCTTTCCAGAAAGAGCTCCGTGGTCCTATACAGGAGGCCCCCCGTGTCCGGGTCGGTGCCGCATTCCACGGTCAGGCCGCGGGCCACGAGGGTCCGCATGACCCCGTCCACGTTGACCCCACGGACCGCCGCCACGCGTGACCGGGTGACGGGCTGCCGGTAGGCGATCACCGCCAACGTCTCGAGTGCCGCCCGCGTGAGGGTGGACCGGGTGCCGTCGGTGAGCAGCCGCTCCACATACGGGGCGAACTCACGACGGGTGTAGAGACGCCATCCCTCCTCGGTGCGCCTCAGGTCGATCCCACTGCCGCGGGCGGTGAGGTCATCCCGCCAACCGCGCAGCTCCGCCGCCACCTGTGCAGGCGTCGAGTCCGCCGCGGCAGCGAGCGCCCCCTCGGCGGTCGGCTGGTCCACGACCAGCAGAAGCGCCTCGAGTCGGGCGCGTAGCGGCGGTGACGCGTCGTCGTCGAGCCCGTTCTCGTCGTCCGTCACATCCATTCGTCCCTCCCGCGTGTCACCTCGGCGGCCTCCTCACCCGTCCAACTCACAGACAGGTCACCGAGCGCCTCGTCCTGGGCGAGCGCGACCGCGCGGGCCCTGTACAACTCCAACAGCGCGAGGAACCTGGCGACGACGACGAGGGAGTCGCCGCACCCGGAGACCAGGTCCCGGAAGTCCACCCACTGGCCCCGTCCCCGGAATCTCAGCAGCTCCAGGACACGCGCGGCCTGCTCGGGGACGGAGACGGTCGGGGTGTGGACGTGGGCGACCCCCACCTCCTCCACGGGACGGGGGCGGAACGCCACGGCGGCGATGGTGGCGAACTGCTCCACATCCACCCCCAGCTCCACCTCGGGCAACACGTCCAGGAACTCGTCGTCGGGGCCGGCCGTCCGCGGATGGGAGTGACGGGCGGTCCTGTCCAGCTCCGCGAACAGCTCGGCCACCTGGCGGAACGCCCGGAACTGCAGGAGCCGCGCGAAGAGCAGGTCCCGGGCCTGGAGCAGCGCCAGATCCTCCGGGTCCTGGACCTCGCCGGACGGCACGAGCCGCGCCGTCTTGAGGTCGAGCAGGGTGGCCGCCACCACGAGGAACTCGGTGACCTCCTCGAGGCCCGCCTCGCGGCCCAGCTCGCGGGCGTGCGCGATGAACTCGTCGGTCACCATGTGGAGGGCGACCTCGGTCACGTCGAGGCGGCGCGAGTCGATGAGCCCCAGGAGAAGGTCGAACGGGCCGGTGAAGTTGGTGAGGTGGACGGTGAACGCGCGCGTTTCCTCGGCCTCGGCGACACCGCCCCCAGGCGGGTCCCCGGGCGTGTCCCCGACGCCGCTCACCGGACCGGTCACCGGAGCGCTCATCTACCGCGCTGGATGACCTCGCGAGCCAGCGCCCGGTAGGCCTGCGCTCCCGCGGATCTGGGCGCCCACGTGGTGATGGGTTCGCCGGCGACGGTGGTCTCCGGGAACCGGACCGTCCGGGTGACGAGCGTGTCGAAGACCTTGTCACCGAACACCTCGACCACCCGGCCGAGGACATCGCGGGCGTGGACCGTCCTCCGGTCGAACATGGTGATGAGGATGCCGGACAGGTGCAGACGCGGGTTGATCCGGTCGCGGACCTTCTCGATGGTGTCCGTCAACAGTGCGAGCCCGCGCAGCGAGAAGTACTCACACTCCATGGGGATCAGCACCCCGTCCGAGCAGGCCAGCGCGTTGACGGTGAGCAGGCCCAACGACGGCTGGCAGTCGATCAGCACATAGTCGTACCTGTCGAGCACCGGGTACAGCGCGCGGCCCAGCGCCTGCTCCCGACCCACCTCGTTGACCAGTTGGATCTCCGCGGCGGACAGGTCGATGTTGGCGGGGATCAGGTCCACCCCCTCCACGCGGGTCCGGACCAGCACCTCCTCGGTCGACACGGTGGTGTCCACCAACAGGTTGTAGACCGTCAGCTCCAGCTGGTGGTGCGGGATGCCCAGACCCGCCGACAGCGCGCCCTGGGGGTCGAGGTCCACCACGAGGACCCTGCGGCCGTATTCCGCGAGCGAGGCGGCGAGGTTGATCGTGCTGGTGGTCTTGCCCACCCCGCCCTTCTGGTTGCACATCGAGAGCACCACCGCGGGACCGTGGGAGGTGAGCGGCTGGGGCTCCGGGATCGCCGAGAAACCCTCGCCGGCCGCCGGGTCGTCGGCGCCCAGGAGTTCCGCGCGGGAGAACAGTGCGGGATCCATCGTCCCAGAGTCCTGCGCCACCCGCGTCTCCTCTCGCTGCGTCGTCACCTGCGCCCAGGCCGGTCCCCGGTCACGTTACCGTGCCCGGGGGTGGCACTCGGCCCAGACCTCACGGAGCGTCTCGACGGTGACGAGGGTGTAGACCTGGGTCGTGGTGACCGAGGCGTGCCCCAACAGCTCCTGGACCACCCTGATGTCCGCCCCGCCGTCCAGCAGGTGGGTCGCGAAGGAGTGCCGGAACGAGTGCGGGGAGACCTCAGGCCCGGCTCCCGCCCTCTCCGCGGACGCCGAGACCACGTTCCACAGGGTCTGCCGGGTGATGCGCCCGCCGCGGGCGTTGAGGAAGAGCGCGGGCCCACCTCGGACGGCCAACGCGGGTCGGGCGCGCACCAGGTAGGCGCCGACCGCGTCGCAGGCC
>NZ_JAALDV010000145.1:0-4932 GCF_014145045.1 Dietzia sp. DQ12-76 | reverse complement strand
GGCGTAGAGGTCCCGGCGCGCGGCCCGGGTGAGTGCGGAGGCGTCCGGCGGCACCTCGAGCGGGATCTCGCCCCGGCCGTACAGCCGCACCGCGATGGCGATCCCGGCGGCCACGACCACCAGTGAGGCGGTGGTGACCAGCCAGACCGGCACGACGTGCTCGACGTGGTGTCCACCCACGACCGGGGCCAGCCAGTCCTCGAGCCGCCCGCCGATCGCGAGCAGGGCTCCGGAGGCCACGGACCCCACCGCGATGACGATCATCGGCGCCGTCATGGACACCGGTGACTCGTGGGGATGCGCGCCGTCCCGCCAGCGCCGTCGGCCGAAGAAGGTCAGGATCATCACCCGAGTCATGTAGAACGCGGTCAGACCGGCTCCGAGGAGCGCCACCGCGCCCAGCAGGTAGCCGGCCGCTCCGCCGCCACCCACGTCGAACGCCGCGGAGATGATGCCCTCCTTGGAGTAGAAGCCGGCGAACGGCGGGACGCCGATGATCGCGAGGTACCCCAGTCCGAAGGTGACGAAGGTGACCGGCATGACCGTGCGGAGGGCGCCGTACCGTCGCATGTCGACCTCGTCGTCCAACCCGTGCATGACCGATCCCGCGCCGAGGAAGAGTCCGGCCTTGAAGAAGCCGTGGGTGAGCAGGTGCATGATCGCCAGGGCGTATCCGGCCGGGCCGAACCCGGCCGCCATGACCATGTAGCCCACCTGGCTCATGGTCGAAGCGGCGAGCACCTTCTTGATGTCGTCCTTGGCGCAGCCGATCACCGCGCCGAACAGCAGCGTCACCGCGCCGACGGCGATCACCGCCGTCCGCGCCGCCGGTGCCGCGTCGAAGATCGGATTGGCCCGGGTGATGAGGTAGACCCCGGCGGTGACCATGGTCGCCGCGTGGATCAGGGCGGAGACCGGGGTGGGGCCCTCCATGGCGTCCCCGAGCCACGACTGCAGCGGCACCTGGGCGGACTTGGCGCAGGCGCCCAGCAGCAACAGCAGTCCGAGTGCGGTGACCACGCCCGGGCCGAGGTCGGGCGCGACGCCGTCCACACCCGCCGCGACGGTCCCACCGTCGATCGCGGCGAAGACCCCGTCGAAGGACAGGGTCCCCAGCTGGGTCACCATCACCATCAGCGCGACGGCGAGCCCGATGTCGCCGACGCGGTTGACGACGAAGGCCTTCTTGGCCGCCGTGGCCGCGGACGGCTTGTGCTGCCAGAACCCGATGAGCAGGTAGGAGACCAGTCCCACGCCCTCCCATCCCAGGTAGAGCACCAGGAAGTCGTCCGCCATCACCAGCAGCAGCATCGCGGCCAGGAACAGGTTGAGGTAGGCGAAGAACTTCCGTCGCGCGGGATCGGCGGCCATGTACCCGGTCGAGTACACGTGGATGAGCAGGCCGACGCCGGTGATCAGCAGGACGAACACCATGGAGAGCTGGTCCAGTCGCAAGCCCATGTCCACGGTGAGGTCGCCCACCGAGATCCAGGTGAACAGTGTCTGCTGCAGGGTCCGGTCTGCGAGCCCGCGGCCGGCCATGGCACCGAACTGCCAGACGGCCGCACCGAACGCGGCGAGCGCGGTGGCGCAGCCCAGCAGGTGGCCCCACGGGTCGCTGCGGCGCCCCAGGAGCAGCAGGAGGGTGGCACCGAGCAGCGGCAGGCCGGGGATCAGCCACAACGTCACATCAGGAGTCATCGGCGCGTCCTCAATACCTGAGCAGACTGGCGTCGTCGATCGAGGCCGACCGGCGGGAACGGTAGATGGCCATGATGATCGCCAGGCCGATCACGACCTCGGCCGCGGCCACCACCATGACGAAGAACGCGAACACGTGTCCGCCCACGTCGCCGTGCATCCGGGCGAACGTCACGAGCGCGAGGTTGGTGGCGTTGAGCATGAGCTCGATGCACATGAACACCACGATCGCGTTGCGCCGCAGCAGGAACCCGGCCGCGCCGATGGTGAACAGGATGGCCGAGAGGTAGAGGTAGTTCTCGGGGTTCACGGTCGTCCCCCCTCGTCGGGCCCTGCCGTGTCGCCGGAGCCCAGCTCGCGGTCGGAACCGTGCCGTCGCAACACCTCGCTCACCGAGTCCGTGGCCTCCGAGCCGTCGGGCAGGCGGGCCGGGGAGTCCGCGGAGTTGCGACGCGCGTACACGCCGGGGCTGGGCGGCGGCGTCACCCGGGCGGTGCCGTCGTGCTGCCAGTCGAGGAACCGCTGCTCGGACATCTCGCGCTGGGTGCGGCGTCCGGAGAACCGCTCGCGGTGTGCCAGCACCATGGCGCCCAGGGTGGCGATGATCAGCAGGACCCCGGTGAGCTCGAACGCCCACACGTGGCGGGTGAACAGCAGCGTGGCCAGGGCGGGCACGTCGTCGTGGTCGGCGCCGAAACCGGTGAACGGGGGCAGCTGCGCGCGGGCCAGCCCGGTCGCCAGGAGGACCCCGAAACCGAGCCCGGCGACGATCGCGGCCACGCGGTGGCCTCGGATCCGCTCCACCAGGGACTCCGAGGACTCCACCCCGATGAGCATCACCACGAACAGGAACAGCATCATCACCGCGCCGGTGTAGACGACGATCTGGCCGACGCCCAGGAACACCGCCCCCTGCGCCATGTACAGCACGGCCAGGGCGACCATCGTCATGGCCAGGCAGAGCGCGGAGTAGACCGCCTTGGTGGCGGAGATCACCCCGAGGGCCCCGACGACCACTACGACCGCGAGCACCCAGAACAGGACCGACTCCCCGGTGGACACCGAGTCCCCGGCCATCACGACCTGCTCCCGCCATCGGGTCCGCTCGACGCGGTCCCCAGGACGTCGCCACGGTAGTAGTCGGCGTGCGTCGTCCCCGGGGCCATGTCGTGCGGGGCGGGGACCATCCCGTCGAGCATCGGGCCCAGGAGGTCCTGCTTCTCGTAGATGAGCCCGGCCCGGTCGTCGCCGACCATCTCGTAGTCGTTGGTCATGGTCAGCGCGCGGGTCGGGCAGGCCTCCACGCAGAGCCCGCACCCGATGCAGCGCAGGTAGTTGATCTGGTAGATCCGCCCATAGCGCTCGCCGGGTGAGTACCTCTCGGCCTCGGTGTTGTCGGCGCCCTCCACGTAGATCGCGTCCGCCGGGCAGGCCCACGCGCACAGCTCGCAGCCGATGCACTTCTCCAGGCCGTCGGCGTAGCGGTTGAGCTGATGGCGGCCGTGGTATCGGGGGGCGGTGGGGACCTTCTCCTCCGGGTACTGCTCGGTGTGCTTCTTGCGGAACATCGTCGCGAACGTGACGCCGAACCCGGCGAGCGGCTCGAGGACCCTCGGGATCCTAGGCATTGCGGGCCTCCTCCGATGAGGTGCGCTGGTGGGGCAGCGGCGGGACGGGGAACCCGCCCGCCACCGGGTTGTAGGCCGGGTCGCCGGACCCGGTCGATACCCGTGATCGGTCGGAACGGTCCGTGGCGGACCCCCCGCGGCTCGGGCGGGTGCCGATGCGCGAGCGGAGGGCCAGCACGATCACGACCACCGCGATCAGACCGACGGTCACCAGGGCGATGGCCACCCCGTCGTACCCGGCGTTCGAGAAGGCCCGGATGCTCGCCACGGCCATCACCCACGCCAGGGAGACGGGGATGAGCACCTTCCAGCCGAATCCCATGAACTGGTCGTAACGGAGCCTCGGCAGGGTGGCCCGCAGCCAGATGAACAGGAACATGAAGCCCCACACCTTGATGACGAACCACAGCAGCGCCCACCACCCGGAGTCCGCGCCGTCGATCAGGGAGAACGGCAGGGGGGCCTGCCAACCGCCGAGGAACAGGGTGGCCGCGAGTGCCGAGACCGTGGTCATGTTGACGTACTCGGCCAGCATGAACATCGCGAACCTCAGCGACGAGTACTCGGTGTGGAACCCCCCGACCAGCTCGCCCTCGGCCTCGGGAAGGTCGAAGGGCGCGCGGTTGGTCTCGCCGACCATGGAGATGACGTAGATGAGGAACGAGGGCGCCAGGAGGAACACGAACCAGACCTCGGCCTGGGCGGCGACGATGCCCGAGGTCGACATGGTCCCCGCGAACAGGAACACACCCACGAAGGACAGTGCCATCGCGATCTCGTAGCTGATCACCTGCGCGGTGGAGCGGAGCCCCCCGAGCAGCGGGTAGGTGGAACCGGAGGACCAGCCGGCCAACACGATCCCGTACACCCCGATCGACGTGACGGCCAGGATGTAGAGCACCCCCACGTTCAAATCGGTGAGCTGCAGCGGAGTCCGGTGACCGGCGATCGAGACCTCGGGCCCGAAGGGGATCACCGCGAACGCCATGAACGCGGGGATCACGGCGATGACCGGGGCCAGCAGGAAGATCGGCTTGTCCACCCCGGCGGGGATCAGCCCCTCCTTGAGGGCGATCTTCACGCCGTCGGCCAGGCTCTGCAGCATGCCCAGAGGCCCGACCCGGTTGGGTCCCACCCGCATCTGCATCCAGGCGATGACCTTGCGCTCGAGGTAGATCGCGGCGAGCACCGTGACCACCAGGAACGCGAAGACCGCGAGCACCTTGGCCAGCACCAACCACCACGGGTCGATGCCGAACGCGGACAGGTCCGGGTGCGCGGCCGTCGTCACGGGGCCACCTCCCCGGCGACGATCCGGACCACGTCTCCCGCGGCCGCGGCGAGCGTGGCGTTGACGGCCGATCCGGGCGAGTTCTGCGGCACCCACACCACGCGATCGGGCATCTCGGTGACCGCGCACGGCAGGGTGATCGATCCGCGTCCGGTGGTCACGGTCAGTGGCTCGCCGTCCGCGACGCCGACCTCGTGCGCGGTGGTCGGGGACAACCTGGTGACGGGGGTGCGGGCCGTTCCGGCCAGGTGCGGTTCGCCGTCCTGCAGACGACCCGAGTCGAGCAGCATCCGCCAGGTGGCGAGGACGGCC
>NZ_JAALDV010000144.1:0-7376 GCF_014145045.1 Dietzia sp. DQ12-76 | reverse complement strand
CGGCGGGTCGAACGGCTGATCGCGCGGCTCACGTCACCGTGATCAGGTCCCTCACGCGACATGATGTGACGACGACGAGGGCTGCCGTCGCGACGGTGAAACGGCCTCGATGCCCTGCTGAGCGCAGGCGTGGCCGTCCTGGTCCTCAGCCACTCCGATGGTCACGCGCTGACTGGTCCGCACGCTAGAAGCGCACCTGCGTGCCGGCGAGGTCGTGGAGTCCGGCCCAGAGCCGTTCTGCGATGCCCGGGTCCGGAGCGCTCGTGTGGAGTGAGGGGGACAGACGGAGTGGGGGCCCGGCAAGCTTCCTCGGGCCGTAGAACTCGCCACCGACGGCATCAGGGCTCGCCAGCGCGCGCACACCCGACCACGCCGCCGCATCCTTTCCCTGCGCCCACGGCGTATACGGGTTCCGCCGGTAGGCAACGGTGGAGTCCCGGATCCCCGGACGCTGCGGCGTCTTGGCGTCAACACCCACGCCCGGTCGCGTGACGATGGACGCGATCGGGAGGCCGGCGGCACGCACTCGCCGGTCCAGCTCATAGGCATACAGTTCGGTGAGCGTCTTCGCCAGGATGTAGGCGCCGATACCGGTGCGAGGCCTGGCGCGGACGTCCGTCACCTCCATGCGGAACCGCTGAACGAACCCGGTGGAGGCATGGACGATCCTGAGGGGATGATCGCGATTCTGAGACGAGTACGCGTCGAGAAGCCTCGCGACCAGAGCGACATTGGACACCGTGTGGGCCCCGACCATGAGGGGCAGGCCATCCTGCGTCCTCGCCCGGGCGGAGAACTCCATGGGACCCCCGTTCAGGAAAATGCCGTCCAACCGTGGCAGAACCGCTAGCCGTTCAGCGCCCTCGCGAACAGAGTCCAGTGACGTGAGATCGAAGGGGACGGACCCGGTGATGGCGTCAGGCACCTGACCCCGGATCGCCGCCGCGGCCACCTCGATCTTCCGAGCTGACCGCGACGCGAGGATCACCTGCGCGCCAGCGGCGGCGAGCTGCTCAGCAGCGAAGTAACCGATACCCCCGGTCGCACCGGTCACGGCATAGACGCGCCCGGCGAGGTCTGGTAGGCGGGTGGGATCCCAGGTCATGATGAACTCCTCTAAGTGGATGGTCTATCCACTTAGAGGATAGCGCCGAAACGGATAGAAAGTCCACTTTGGTAGGGTGTGCCTGTGCCCACTCTCAGATCAGACGCCGCACGGTCCCGCGCCAAGATCCTCGAGGCCGCGCGCAGGCAGCCGATCTCCGAGCTCCGCCTCAACGACCTCGCCCGTCAGGCGGACGTGGGCGTGGCCACCGTCTACCGCCACTTCCCGACGGTGACCGCACTGGTCGAGGCACTCACCCTGGAGGCCTTGGACCAACTCGTCGACAAGGCCCGGGCCGCCGCCGAGGAACCCGACCCAAGCCGTGCCTTCACGCAGCTCGTGCGGGAGACGGCCACCCGACAACTCCAGCACGAGGGTCTACAACTCATGCTGCTCTCGGACGAGACTTCCACCGCGGTGCGCGGCCTCCGCGACGAACTCTTCGGCCTCGCGCAGACGACACTCACCAACGCGATTGCCGCGGGAGCTGTGCGGCCGGACATCTCGCTCGACCAGGTTCAGCGACTCGTCTGCGGAGTCGAACACGCTGTGCGGCTCGGGGACGGCAGCGACCGGGATCAGTTACTCGAGGTGGTTCTGGCGGGGTTGAGCCCGACCTGAGTCGCCAGACGGGCACGGAACAGCGACAAGGTCGTCCGACTCCGTCATAGAAGGCCGTCTAGACGTTGAACCTAAACTCCACCACATCGCCGTCGGCCATGACGTAGTCCTTGCCCTCCATGCGCACCTTGCCGGCGGCCTTCGCGGCGGCCATGGACCCGGCGGCGTCGAGGTCGTCAAACGACACGATCTCGGCCTTGATGAAGCCCTTCTCGAAGTCGGTGTGGATCACGCCGGCGGCCTTGGGAGCGGTGTCGCCCTTGCGGATAGTCCAGGCGCGCGACTCCTTGGGCCCGGCTGTCAGGTAGGTCTGCAGGCCCAGGGTGTGGAAGCCGGCGCGGGCGAGCGCGTTCAGGCCCGGTTCCTCCTGGCCGATCGACTCGAGCAGCTCCATGGCGTCGGCCTCGTCGAGCTCGCGGAGCTCGGACTCGACCTTGGCGTCGAGGAACACACAGTCGGCGGGAGCCACCGCGGCGCGCAGCTCGGCCTGACGCCCGGCGTCGGTGAGCACGGCCTCGTCGGCGTTGAAGACGTAGAGGAAGGGCTTGGCCGTCATCAGGTGCAGGTCCCGCAGCAGTGTGCGGTCCACCTCGTCCTGCGCCTGGAACAGGGTCCGGCCGTCCTCGAGCACGGCCTGGGCCTTGCGGATCTCCTCGAGCTGCGGCACCAGGGACTTGTCCTTGCGGGACTCCTTCTCCAGGCGCGGAACGGCCTTCTCGAGGGTCTCCATGTCCGCGAGGATCAGCTCGGTGGCGATCACCTCGATGTCGGCCATCGGGTCGACGCGGCCGTCGACGTGGATCACATCCGGGTCGTCGAACACGCGCACGACCTGACAGATGGCCTCGGCCTCGCGGATGTTGGCGAGGAACTTGTTGCCCATCCCCTCACCGGTGCTGGCACCCTTGACGATCCCGGCGATGTCCACGAAGGACACCACCGCGGGCAGGATCCGCTCGGAGCCGAAGATCTCGGCCAACCGGGCCAGTCGGGGGTCCGGCAGGTCCACGACCCCGATGTTCGGCTCGATCGTGGCGAACGGGTAGTTCGCGGCCAGCGCGTCGTTGTTCGTCAGGGCGTTGAACAGGGTCGACTTACCGACATTGGGCAGTCCGACGATTCCGAGGGTGAGACTCACGAGGCCTGAGTCTACGGCCCGGGCCCCGCGTCCCCGCTGCCCGCCACCCCTGGCGGTCACAGGGAGCGCGTCGGCGAGACCTCTGACAGGATGTGTGCCATGAGCGACGAGCCGAAACCGCCTCCCCCGGTCGGGACAGACGAGGAGTACGTCGACCGGTCCGTCCTCATCGGCCTCGGCGGGCGCTGGGTCACCGACTGGGCGCTGCGCCTGGCCATCCTCCTCATCGCGGGATGGCTGCTCAGCCAGATCGGTGGCGCGCTGTGGGTGGGCATCCTACCGATCCTGCTCGCGCTCATCGTGGCGACGGTCCTCTGGCCCCCGACGGGGTGGATGACCCGCCACGGCGTCCCCAAAGCGCTTGCCGCGCTCATCTCCCTCCTCGGCTCACTCGGGGCCGTCGCGGGCATCCTCGCCCTGATCGCCCCGTCGATCATCGATCAGAGCGTCCAGTTGGCGGACCAGGCCTCCGAGGCGATCGGCGAGGTCCAGGACTGGCTCCGGGGCCCGCCCCTGAACATCAGGGACGAGCAGCTCGACAGCGTGCTGGGCCAGCTCAGCTCGACGCTGCAGGACCGGGGCGACCAGATCGCCAACGGTGTGTTCACCGGCGTCACCGCGGTGGGCTCACTCCTCATCACCTTCGTGCTGGTCCTGGTGCTCACGTTCTTCTTCATCAAGGACGGCCCCCGGTTCCTGCCGTTCGTGCGCCGGATCGCCGGCCGCAACGCCGGTCGCCACCTCACCGAGGTCCTCACCCGCAGCTGGAACACCCTCGGCGGGTACATCCGCGCGCAGGCGATCGTCTCGTTCGTCGACGCCTTCTTCATCGGCCTGGCACTGGTCATCCTGGGCGTACCGCTGGCGTGGGCGCTGGCGGTCATCACCTTCCTGGCCGGATTCATCCCGATCGTCGGTGCCTTCACGGCCGGCGCGCTGGCTGTGCTCATCGCGCTGGTGGCCAACGGCCTGACCACCGCGATCATCGTGCTCGTCGTGATCATCGCGGTGCAGCAGCTCGAGAGCAACATCCTCCAGCCGATCCTCCAGTCGCGGGCGATGAACCTGCACCCCGTCGTGATCCTGCTCGGCGTGGCCGCCGGTGGCACCCTCTTCGGCATCATCGGGGCGTTCCTCGCGGTGCCGATACTGGCGGTGGCCGCCGTGATGCTCCGGTACCTCGGTGAGCAGATCGACTTGCGGACCGGGGACGTGACGGCATCCGACCTCGCGTCCGCCACCGACGAGGGGCGTCTGACGGCCTGGCTCGGCGAGATGTCCAGTTCGAGGTTCGCGCCACTGCGCAAGAGCAGCAGCGCCATCATGGCGGGGATCAAGGACACCCGGCCGGGACACCCCCACGGGGCACCCGACAGCGGGTCGGTCGAGGCGACCGGTGAGAGTGGGTCGGTGGTGGGGACCCTGCCGATCGACGACGACGAGGTGGTCCCGCCCGACCCGAACGCCGAGGACCCGTCGACCGACCACGCGAATCCTCCCACGGGTCCGGTCGATCCCCACGCCGTGTACGGCAACCGACCCTCGCCTTCGGAGAGCAAGCCCAACGTGCTGCGGCGCTTCGGCAGATTCCTCGCTCGCCGACTCGACGGTTAGAGTCTCATCCCGTGAACACACGCAGGAGCGGACGGGTCCCCGCGGACGAGAGGTCCGTCGTCTCGACCGTACGTGGGCTCCCCGCCTGGTCGGCGGTCCTGCTCGCGGTCGCCGTCACGCTCACCGGGGTGGCGATCGATTCGCTCTCCGGGGCCCTGGGGACCGGCTTCACCGTGGGGTACTTCCTCGGCTGCCTGATCGCGGTGCTGGCGGTCTCGCGTCGCGCACTGTTCGTCGCCGGAATTCAGCCGCCGATCATCATGTCCGTACTGGTCCCGCTGGCCTCGGTGATCGCGGGGGCGGGCCTGAGCGCGGCGGCCTTCTCGCGGTCGCAGATGATCTCGATGGTCCTGCCGCTGGCGACCAGGTTCCCGCTGATGCTCACCACCACACTCGTGGTGGTCGCGATCGCGCTGATCCGGGCGTTCGTCCTGGAACCCCGGCGCACCCGCCCGGCACCGGCCCATCGGCGGCGGGCGGCTCCGGCGCACGCGCGCCGGTGACTCCCCTGCCGCTCTAGACCTTCTTGGGGACCCGGAGCTCGCGGGGCAGGGAGAACGTGATGGTCTCCTGCGCGGTCCGCACCGAGGACACATCGTTGTAGCCGTGGTCGGCCAGCAGGTCCACCACCCCGCGCACCAGCAGTTCGGGCACGGAGGCGCCAGAGGTCACCCCGACCGTGGTGACGCCCTCGAGCCAGGAGGTGTCGATCTCCTTGGCGTAGTCCACCAGGTGGGCGTCGCGCGCACCGGCCTGCAGGGCAACCTCGACGAGCCGGACCGAGTTGGACGAGTTCCTCGACCCCACCACGATCACCAGGTCGCACTGCGGTGCCATGGTCTTGACCGCGACCTGCCGGTTCTGCGTCGCGTAGCAGATGTCGTCCGACGGCGGATCGATCAGCGTCGGGTACTTCTCCTTGAGACGGCGGACCGTCTCCATGGTCTCGTCGACGCTGAGGGTGGTCTGCGAGAGCCAGATCAACTTCTCGGCGTCGACGGGGATGTCCAGGGCGTCGACGGACTCGGGGCCGTCGACGAGGGTCACCACGTCGGGCGCTTCGCCCGCGGTTCCCTCGACCTCCTCGTGGCCCTCGTGGCCGACCAGCAGGATCAGGTACCCCTCCCGGGCGAAGCGCTTGACCTCGGTGTGGACCTTGGTGACGAGCGGGCAGGTCGCGTCGAACGTGTTCAACTCCAGTTGCAGGGCGCTCTCGCGGACGGCCGGGGAGACCCCGTGGGCCGAGAACACCAGGTTCGAGCCGTGCGGGACCTCGTCCGTCTCGTCGACGAAGATCACGCCCTGGTCGGTGAACGACTCCACCACGTGCTTGTTGTGCACGATCTCCTTGCGCACGTACAGCGGTGCACCGTGCTTGGCCAGGGCCTTCTCGACCGTTTCGACGGCCCGGTCGACGCCGGCGCAATAGCCACGCGGTTCCGCGAGAAGCACTCGCTTGGTTGCCGGTTCGGCGATCATGTCGGTCTGCTCGGTCATGGCACCAGGGTACGGTTCATACTGGATTCCGACCATCACGCCTCCCGGACGCCCCCCGGCAGAGAGGTTCCCATGCTCCGACCCTTCTTCCTCACCCGCGTCTCCATCGGTGTCGCCGCCTCCGCGGTCGAGTACGCCGCGGAGCTCCCCGGGCGTGCGGTCCAGGCGGCGGTCTCGCTCCCGACGGTCCCGGTGAAGGTCGCCGGCAGCCTGGTGCAGACGTATCTCCACGCCGGCCAGACCGTCGCGGGGCTCGCGGTCAAGGGAGACCGGGTGCTCGCGACGGTGTTCCCCGCCCGGTCGGACCACCCGGAATGGGCGACGTTCGACGAGGATCTCGACACGCCCGGGGACGGCGCCCGGTACGGCACCGCGGCGGGCCCGGACGGGGACGCGGGGGCCGACGGCGACGACCCCGATGTCCCGACCGGCCGCGTCACCCCACGCGCCACGTGACCGCCGGATCGTCGAGGTCCCCCAGCACCCCCGAACAGCCGTGGCCGGTCCGGGTGGTCTCGGACCAGATCGCCGCCTGGATCCACCGGCTCGGTGCCGTCTGGGTCGAGGGCCAGATCACCCAGTTGAGCCTGCGCCCCGGCACCCGGACGGCGTTCCTCACCCTGCGCGACCCCTCGGTGGACAATTCCCTCACCCTGACCTGCCCGCCCCGGCTCATCTCCGAGGCCCCGGTGCCGGTGACCGAGGGCAGCCGGGTGGTGATCCGCGGGACCCCCCGCTTCTACACCGGTCGTGGGTCGTTCTCGCTCCAGGTCTCCGAGATCCGCCCGGTGGGCATAGGCGAGCTCCTCGCCCGCATCGAGAGGCTCAAGCAGGCCCTCGCGGCCGAGGGCCTGTTCGATCCGCGGCTCAAGCGCCCGCTGCCGTTCCTCCCCACCTGTGTGGGACTGGTCACCGGCCGCGCGAGCGCGGCCGAGCGGGACGTGGTCGAGGTCTCCCGCGGACGATGGCCGGACGTGCGGTTCGCCGTCCGCAACACCGCGGTCCAGGGGCCGTCGGCCGTCCCCCAGATCCTGGAGGCGCTGGCCGAGCTCGACGCCGACCCCGTCGTCGACGTGATCATCCTCGCCCGCGGCGGCGGTTCGGTCGAGGACCTGCTCCCGTTCTCGGACGAGGCCCTGGTCCGGGCGATCTCGCGATGTCGCACGCCCGTGGTCAGCGCGATCGGTCACGAACCGGACTCACCCCTGTCCGATCTGGTCGCCGACCTGCGCGCGGCCACCCCCACCGACGCCGCCAAACGGGTGGTCCCGGACGTCACCGAGGAACGTCGCAGGATCGCCGACGCCCGTGCCAGGACCGCGCGCGCACTGCGGGGATGGGTGGAGCGCGAGCGCGGTCAGCTCGCCGCGGTCCGCTCCCGCCCCGTCATGGCGAACCCGT
>NZ_JAALDV010000143.1:0-4700 GCF_014145045.1 Dietzia sp. DQ12-76 | reverse complement strand
CCTGACCGGGTGCGGGGGCCGGGGCCGGCGCCGGTTCCGGGGCGGGCGCGGGGGACGGCACCGAGGTCGGCGTGATCCTGCTCAGGTCGCGCCTGATCGCGTCGCGACGCTTCATCAGCTCGACGCGTTCCGAGGCATCCGAGACCTCGTCCAGTCGGCCGGACACCTCGTCGAGGAGACGCTCGGCCCGCTCACGATCCCCTTCGCGAGCCGCCAGATCCGCCGCGGCCAGGTGCTCGGTCAGGTCGCTGACCAGCTCCACCTCGCCGGCACGGTCGGCGAAGATCGTCTTGGACACGCCCCAGAGGGGATCCCCCGGCATGGCACTGTGCGCGGCGACGGACAGGCCACCGACGATCACGGCCGCCACCGCCGCCGCCCCGGTCACCGCCTGCCACAACGCGGGCCGTTGCCCGTGGTGGTGTTCATGGGATCTGGCCCAGCCACGGCGGGGCCAGAGACGGGAGACGTTGGGCGCGAGTGCGACCCCGATCTCCTCATCGCTCGGCAACTCGGGCAGGGGTGCGGAGTCGATCTCCCCCCGCCAGTCGGCGAGCAGCGTCGCGAGGGCATCGCCGTCGGTGGGACGGTCGCCCGCCCCGAGGGTGTCGAGGAGCAGGTCGTCGCGCTCCACCGCCTCTGTGTCCGGACCGTGCCCGTCGAGCGAGGCGGCGTCGTCCCGGGTGCCGGGGTCGACATCGTCGTCGTTCATCGCCATCGCTCCTCTCCGTCCTGCTCGATCCTCGCCCGGAGCTGCTTCATCGCCCGGTGTTGGGCCACGCGTACGGCTCCGGCCGTACTGTCCACGATCTCCGCGGTCTCCTCCGCCGAGAGTCCTACCACCACCCGCAGCCGGATGATCTCCCGCTGCTTCTCCGGAAGGGTGTCCAGGAGTCGACTCATCGCCCTGGTCACCTCGCCGTCGAGGATGTGATCCTCCGGCCCCGTCTCCGTCGAGAGCACCTCCGGCAGGTACTCCACGGGGTCCGACTTGTTCCGTGCGGCGCCCCGGTGCGCGTCCGCGACCTTGTGTGCCGCGATCCCGTACACGAATGCCATGAAGGGACGTCCCTGATCCCGGTACCCGGGCAAAGCCGAGAGCACCGCGATCAGCACCTCCTGTGCGACATCGTCAGCAGAAAGGTTGACCCTCTCCGCACCCCCGACGCGAGAGCGGCAGTACCGCACCACCCCGGGACGAACGAGTTCGAGCACCCGGGTGGCCGCGGTGCGGTCTCCTCTGACCGCGGCGGCGACGGCGAGCTCCAACTCGTCTGCTGTACCTGTCATCGAATTAGGGGGGCCTCTCGTTACACGGGTGTGCTACGGGCCACGGCCTTTCTGTCGGGGTGCACGCCGGGCTCGCGGGGTCGGGTCCGGACCGTGGCGGCCGGCGGGGCGTGGGCACAGGATACTTCCACGGCACCTGTGCGGCAGGTCATCCGGTGAGGGCCCAGCGTAACCCCTCGGAGCCGGGCGGGACGACACCCCGGTCGTTCCACGACGACCGGGCCCCGGTCCCGCGGATGCGGGAGCCGGGGCCCGGTGTGGGAGAGGTCAGTGGGAGTGACCGGCGTGCGAGTGCCCGCCGGGCGCCTCCTCCTCGGGCTTGTCCACGATCGCGGTCTCGGTGGTCAGGACCATCCGCGCGACGGAGCAGGCGTTGACGACGGCGGAGTGGGTCACCTTCACCGGGTCGATGACGCCCGCCGAGACCAGGTCACCGTACTCGCCGGTGGCGGCGTTGAAACCGTCCCGCGGCCCGAGGTCGGAAACCTTGCTGACCACGACGGAACCGTCCTCGCCGGCGTTGGCGGCGATCCAGAACAGCGGAGCCGACAGCGCCTTGCGGACCACGTTCACCCCGACGACCTCATCGGGGTCGGAGATGCCTGCCGAGAGACGGGTGAGCGCGGCGGCCGCCTGGACGAGCACGGAACCACCACCGGCGATCACACCCTCCTCGACGGCGGCCTTGGCCGAGTTGACCGCGTCCTCGACACGGAGCTTGCGCTCGGTGAGCTCCGTCTCGGTGGCCGCGCCGACCCGGATCACCGCGACGCCACCGGCGAGCTTGGCGATCCGCTCCTCGAGCTTCTCGCGGTCCCAGTCGGAGTCGGTGGCCTCGGCTTCGCGGCGCAGCTGCGCCACCCGGGCGTCGACGTCGGCCTGGTCGCCGTCACCGTCGACGATGATGGTCTCGTCCTTGGAGACGGTCACGCGCCGGGCGTGGCCGAGGACCTCGAGCCCGCAGTCGGACAGCTTCATGCCCAGGTCCGGGCTCACGACCTGCCCCTTGGTGACGATCGCGAGGTCGTCCTGGAAGGCCTTGCGCCGGTCCCCGAAGTAGGGGGCCTTGATCGCGACGACCTTGATGGTCTTGCGGATCGAGTTGACGACAAGCGTCGACAGGGCCTCGCCGTCGACGTCCTCGGCCACCACGAGCAGCGGCTTGCCGGTCTCGGCGACCTTCTCCAGCAGCGGGAGCAGGTCCGGGAGGGAGCTGATCTTCTCGCGGTGCAGGAGGATCAGGACGTCCTCGTAGATGGCCTTCTGCTCGTCGGGATCGGTGACGAAGTAGGGGCTGAGGTAGCCCTTGTCGAAGGCGATGCCCTCGGTCACGGAGACCTCGGTGTGCAGGCCCTGGGACTCCTCGACCGACACGACGCCGTTGACGCCGACGGCGTCCATGGCCTCGGCGACCATGCGACCGACCTCGGGGTCACGCGAGGACACCGTGGCGACCTGCGCCACGCCCTCGGACCCCGACACCGGGGTGGCGGCGGACTTGAGGAACTCCACGACGGCGGCCGAGGCCTTCTCGATGCCCTTGCCCATGGCCATCGGGTTGGACCCGGCGGCCACGTTGCGCAGCCCCTCACGGATGAGCGCCTGGGCGAGCACGGTCGCGGTGGTCGTACCGTCGCCGGCGACGTCGTTGGTCTTGGTGGCGACACTCTTGACCAGCTGGGCGCCGAGGTTCGCGAACGGCTCGGAGAGCTCGATCTCGCGGGCGATGGAGACACCGTCGTTGGTGACGGTCGGACCACCGAACGCCTTGGCCAGCACAACGTGCCGGCCCTTGGGGCCGAGGGTGACCTTGACTGTGTCGGCGAGTTGGTCGACACCGGCGAGCATGCCCTTACGGGCCTCCTCGTCGAACGCTATCAACTTGGACATGGATGGGACTCCTGGAAGGAAGAGGGTGTTCGGGACGGACGGATCGTTCTGCGTGAGACCACGGCGAGACACCGGTGAGACACCTCCGCCCCGGCGGGCCGGACACTGGCCGGCGCCACCGGGGCGGGGGTTACGAGCTCACGTCAGTCGATGACCGCGAGAACGTCGCGCGAGGAGAGGATCAGGTACTCCTTGCCCTCGTACTTGATCTCGGTCCCGCCGTACTTGGAGTAGATGACCTTGTCACCCTCCTTGATGTCCATGGGGATGCGGTCGCCGTCCTCGTCGAAGCGGCCCTTGCCGACCGCGACGACGGTGCCCTCCTGGGGCTTCTCCTTGGCGGTGTCCGGGATGACGAGGCCGGACGCCGTGGTGGTCTCGGCAGCGGTGGCCTCGACGAGAATCTTGTCCTCAAGCGGCTTGATCGCCACGATGGATCCTCCGTGTGTAGATGGCTGGTGTGCTCAGGGGGGCGGGGCTCCGGGTGGCGTCGTCGCGGGTGACGCGGCCGGGTCCATGCCTATTGGCACTCTATATGTGCGAGTGCCAGCACTCAAGTGTCCCGGGTGCACGATCCGACCGAGTTCGCCGAGGGCGAACACCGTACGACACAACACACCAGGTTCCGGACACGGACGTGTGCGCGGCCCCCGCGTACGATCAGCGGGAGGTCCCGCCACCCCGCGAGGAGTCGACGCCCATGTCCCGTACCCCCTCCGGTGACGCGGGCGCGCCCGGTGGACGCGATCCGGGCAACCACGCACGCGATTCCGAGGCCGGCCCTGCCGAGGTCAACGGGACGGCACTCGCCGCGATCGTGGTGGCGGTGGGAAACGTGGTCTTCGGGTCCTTCCTCGGACTCTTCGTGCCCCTGCTGCCCCCGGTCTTCGCCCTGGTGTCGGTGGTACTCGGCCATCTCGCCCTGGCGAGGATCCGTCGGACCGGTCAGGCCGGGCGCGGTCTCGCCCTCACTGCCCTCGCGGTGGGATACCTGTGGCTGTTCGTGATCGCCCTGCTGATCTCCGGCATGATGATGCTCACCGGGTACGGCTTCGCGCTACTCGGCTTCTGACCCGCGCGACTCCCCGTTCCCTCCGGGCGCGGGACTCCTCACCCCACCTGCGTCACCCCGACCGTGAGCCCGGGATCCGCGGCGACGGTCAGGGAACTGGGCTCGGCGCCGGCGGCGAGGAGTGCTGACGCCACCGCGACGACCATCGCGCCGTTGTCCGTGCACAACCGCGGCCGGGGTACCCGCAGGCGGATGCCGGCCGCCGCGCACCTCTGCGCCGCCAGTTCGCGAAGCCGGGAGTTCGCCGCCACACCGCCGCCGACGAGCAGGGTCCCCACGCCCAGGTCGGTGCAGGCCCGCACCGCCTTCATGGTGAGCACGTCCGCCACCGCCTCCTGGAAGGACGCGGCGACGTCGGCCACCTCGAGCTGGGACCCGTCACGCTCGGCGGCCTCGATCCGACGCGCGACCGAGGTCTTGAGACCGGAGAAGGAGAAGTCGTGGCGGA
>NZ_JAALDV010000142.1:0-13726 GCF_014145045.1 Dietzia sp. DQ12-76 | reverse complement strand
CTCGACGGAGGGGCGCAGCGCGACGTTGCCCGACTGCCACCGGTCCGCGAGGGTCGGCCGCAGTGGTCTGGCCAGCTGTGTCATGATTCCGCGGCCCCGCAGCTCGACGCTTCGGCCCAACACCCACCTCGCGGCTTCGGGCGCGTCCGCGTTGCGGATCGCCGCCGCCGACGCCAGCACGTGCCCCTGCTCCGACTTGGCCAGGGTGGTCAACCGTGCGGCCTCGTTGACCGGGTCGCCGATCACGGTGTACTCGAAGCGCTTGGCGTGCCCGATGTGGCCGGCGATCACGGTGCCGTAGGAGACCCCGATGCCCGCCGACAGCGGGGAGAGACCCGCGAGCTGGCTCTGTAGGGCGCGGGCGGCCCGCAGCGCCCGCCCCGCCTCGTTCTCGACCTCCAGAGGCGCGCCGAAGACGGCGAGGAGTGCATCACCCTGGAACTTGTTGATGTAGCCGCCGTTGGAGTCGACGGCCTCCACCGCGATGCGGAAGAACTCGTTGAGCACGGCGACGACCTCGGCCGGCTCGTGTGCGGCGGCGAACTCCGTCGAACCGGTGAGGTCGACGAAGAGCACCGCGACCTGCTTCTCCTGGCCCCCGAGCTCCGTCCCGCGTTCGAGTGCGTGGCGGGCGACCTCCTCGCCGACGTAGCGACCGAAGAGGTCCTGGATCGCCTCGCGCTCCTGGAGTCCGGTCACCATCTCGTTGAAGCCCTGGCCCAGTCGGCCGATTTCGGAACTGTCGTAGATCGTGACGCGGGCCTCCAGATCGCCCTTCTTGACCCGCCCGACGCCCGCCTGCATCTCGCGGACGGGATCCGCGATGGAGTCCGAGACCAGGCCCATGCCTATCGCGCCCGCGATCACGGCGACGCTGGCCATCACCGCGAGGGCGACGAGGATGTGTCCCGGGTCGTCGCCGAACAACCCGACCCACTGCCCGGTGAGGATCAGCAGGATCCCGGCGACGGGGATGACGGTGGTGAGAGCCCAGCCCAGGAAGATGCGACGACGGACCCCCGGGACGTGCCTGTTGGCGGGGACGCCCCGAGCGAGGGCGCGGACGGTGATCGGCCGCATGATCCGCTCGGCCTGGAGGTAGGAGATGAGGCAGGTGGTGGTCCCGCCGAGGATGCTCGTCACGCCCACGACCAGGGCGAGTCGGGGGGAGTGGCCCACGTTGGCGACGACGAAGACGACCGTGCCGAGCAGCCACATGGTGCCGGAGATGAGCGCCTGGTGGAACGGGAGCTTCAGGGCCCGGTTGCGGATCGCCCCGCCGAACTCCTCACCCGAGCGGTCGACCCGGAGGACCGGGAGCAGGAGCAACGTCGAGGCGATGACCCCGCCGATGAAGGCGAGCACCAGGTAACCGATGAACAGGTACTGGTTGAGGAACCGGAACTGCTCCAGGTCGAGGAAGCGGTCCATCGGCAGGACGAAGCGCAGGAACGCGAAGACGAACACCGCGCCGATGATGTTGGCCTGCACCATCGTGAGGGCGTAGACGGGCCAGGGGGTGGCCCACAGCCACCGGAACAGCCTGACCCATCGCTCCATTGGGCCAAGGGTAGTCCCAGCCCCCGTCACGGGCCCGGAGGTGTGACGGACTGCGGCGATATGGTGGGGCCATGCCAGGGGTGTTCGATCGGTTGGCCGGTCAGGCCGACGTCGTGGGGGAGTTGACCGCTGCGGCGTCGGCCGCGCGTGCGCGGGTCCCCGGCCAGGGGTGGGATGAGGCGGACGCGCGAATGGTCCACGCGTGGCTGTTCACCGGCCCGCCGGGCAGTGGACGGAGCGTCGCCGCCACGTGTTTCGCCGCCGCGTTGCAGTGCGAGCACCCGGAGGTCGTGGGCTGTGGGGAGTGCCGGTCCTGTCACACCGTCCTGGCGGGGACCCACGCGGATGTCCACCTCCTGGCGCCGCAGGGGGTCAACATCCTCCTCAAGGACGTCAAGGAGACCATCCACCGCGCCGCCAGCCGGCCCAGCACCGGGCGCTGGCAGATCGTCGTGGTGGAGGAGGCGGACCGGCTCACCGAGCAGTCCGGTAACGCCCTGCTCAAGGTGGTGGAGGAGCCGCCGAGCCGCACGGTCTTCCTGTTGTGCTCGCCCACGACGGATCCGATGGACATCATGGTCACACTGCGGTCCCGCTCGAGGAACGTCGCCCTGCGTCAACCCGACGCGGCCGCCGTCGAGGCCGCGCTCCTCGCCGATGGGGGGATCGATCCGGAACGGGCGAGGTGGGCGGCGGCCGTCTCCTCCGGTCACATCGGCCGCGCGAGGTGGTTGGCCACCGACGAGGCCACGCGTGAACGCCGCGACGTGGTGTTGGAACTGCCCATGGTCATGCACAACCCCGGCCGGGCCTTTCCGCTGGCGGACCGGTTGGTCAGCGCGGCCGAGCAGGAGGCGCTGGCCCGGAACACCCCGAACGACGAGCGTGAAGTGGAGGAACTGCGCACCGCGATGGGTGTGGGCGGGACCGGGAAGGGCGCCGTCGCGGCGGGGCGGGGCGCCGCGGGGGCCGTCAAGGAGTTGGAGAAGGCGCAGAAGTCGCGGCGGACACGCTCCACCCGCGACTCTCTCGACCTCGCCTTGGTCGACCTCGCGGGCTTCTACCGGGACGCGCTCATGGCCGGACTCGGCGTCGCGGACGTCGCCCCGGTGCACCCGGACAAGGCCGAGGAGTCGGCGCGCCTCGGGGGTCACTATCCGCCGGCGTCCGTGCTGGGGGCCATCGAGGCCATCCAGGAGTGTCGCGCGGCCATCGAGGTCAACGTCAAGCCGAAGTTCGCGGTCTCGTCGATGGTGGGGGCCATCCGGGAGGCGTTGGGCTGAGGCGGCAGGGGGAGACGCGCGGCTGCGGACGGGGCGGCCACCACGGGGGGCCAGGCGTTTTCCGACCGTGCGGGCCGGTCATATATAGTTGCCTCGCCCCACAAGGGCTCGCCGCGTTAGCTCAGTCGGTAGAGCATTTCACTCGTAATGAAAAGGTCGTCGGTTCGATTCCGACACGCGGCTCAGAACCACGAACGCCCCTGATCCCGGGAAGCTGGGTCGGGGGCGTTCTGTGCTAATGGCCCTTCGATGCGAACGCTCCCGCTTCCCCTAAGTGGATTTCGGCAGTCTTCGGTGCCCGCACGACCCTGGTCCCGGTTTCGCTCTTTATCCATCACCCGTCGCTGCAGGTCGATGGGGCGCGATCGGCAAGCCTTTGAGCCAGAACAGTCGGATTGCAGCTCCCAACGTTGACAGTGACTCACATCACTCAGTAGGGTCGGCCTGGTCCGGCACGTATATACATAATTCGTTCCCCAGGTAAGGAAACTCATGGTTCAGTTTCTTCGACTCGGGAAGGGTGGTCCGCTGTGGTGCGGCGCCCCTCCCCGTGGGCGGCAGACGGTCCGCCGCCGCCCCCTCTCTCGGACGTGCCTTGCCGGTGTCCTAAGTGCGTCACTCGCCTTCGTCACGGGTTGCTCGGCAGTGTCAGGCGACGATCATCTGACGCTGAGGATCGGGGACAGCTTCTCCGCAACCCATCCGATCGGGCGCAGCGGCACCGCGATATTCATGGAGACACTGGAGGCGAAGGGGCCGGACGCCGGGATGGAGATCGAGTACTACGCGTCGGGCCAGCTCGGAAAGCAGCGCGACATGCCGGCCGTACTACGGACCGGAATCGCGCAGATCGCAGCAGTTTCGCCGGCGTACGTCGGTACGCAGCTGCCGCTGTCGAATGTCGGCGACCTACCCGGTTTCACCCAGGATCCGTGCATCGGGGGGGACGCCATGCTGGAGATCATGCAACCGGGCTCCACCCTCTTCGAGGCCGAACTCGCGCCGCAGGACGTCCGACCGCTGTGGGTCGCGTATATCCCGGGTTACGAGGCGATGTCCGGGTCGTTCCCCGTCGACTCTATGGAATCCCTGCACGGCAAGATCATGCGCTCGACCGGCGGCGCGGCAGACCGCGTCGTGGACCGGGCCGGCGCTGCCGGCGTCTCCATGCCGTTGGGCGACATGTACGAGGCGATCTCCCGCGGCACGGTCGAAGGCACCCTCGCGAGTCCCATCAGCATCACTCCGTACAGCCTCGAAGAAGTGATCTCGTACTCGACCGACGGTGCCAGGCTCGGCTCCTTCACCGTCACCTACTCGGTGTCCAACACGGTGTGGAACCAGATGACCTTGGAACAGCAGGACGTGCTCACCGAGGCATCCGAACTCGCCCAGGTGGCGGTGTGCGAGGAGCTCGTCGTCTCGGTGGATGAGTCGAAGCAGGACATGCGCGACGCAGGTGTGGAGATGGTGGAGGTCACCGACGCACAACGCCCCGAGTGGGACGCGTTGTCCATACCCGTCCGTGAGGCGTGGATCAACGATCTGGAGAGCATCGGGCTACCGGCCGCACAGGTGCTCGAGGACTTCCACGCCGCGCTCGACCGCGCCGAGGCCAAGCACGGGGGCGAGCGCTCATGACCAGCCATGTCCCCGAGGTGATCGTCCCCCGGCGGGGTTCGACCCCGGCACTCCGGACCGTCTTCGGGTACATCACCGAGGATCATCCGAGACTCGACAAGATCCAGAACGGCATCTCCGCAGGGTGCGCCACCATCGCGGGTGCGGCGATCGTGGTCATGGCCGGGCTCACCGCTCTCGAGGTATTCACCAGGACCGTGTTCGACTCCCCGCTCGGGTGGAACGTCGGGTTTGTCGAGCAGTACCTGATGATGGCCGTCGCGTTCTTCGGCACCGTCACGGCGTACCGCGCCGGTGCGCACGTGGCCGTGGTGACGATCTTCGAGCGGACCCCGCCGGTCGTCCGGAAGATCCTTCTGATCCTCACCTACCTCATCATCCTCACCGGCCTGGTCCTGCTCACGTACTCGGGCGCCCGAGCGGCGCACTTCTCGTTCGTCACCAGCGAAATGCCCCCGCCGGGCATGGCCGAGCTCTCATGGCCCACGTGGTGGTGGAAGTCGATCATCCCGGTCGCCTCCGTTCTCGGGTTCGTCGTCGTCGTCATCGATCTGTTCCGCGAGCTCACCGCGCCGTTGACGAAGGTCGTCACGGACTACGAGCCCGGTCTGGGCGTTCTCCAGGAAGAGGGCTGACATGACTGCGTTGGCGATCACCGCACTACTGCTCCTGCTGATCCTGGTCCGCGTCCCCGTCTCGTTCGCGATTCTCGGTGCCGGCGTGGTCGGACTGTTCGTCCTCGGCGGCGGCAACGTCGTTGACGGGGTGATGCAGACCGTTCCCGCGACCTCGGTGATGAGCTACTCGCTGTCCGCGGTCCCGCTGTTCATTCTCATGGCGCACCTGCTCATGCTGTCTGGGTTGCTCGATTCGCTCTTCGACGCCGCACGCGCGCTGGTCGGTCGCATCCGCGGGGGAACGGCGGTCGCCTCTATCGGCGCCGGCACCGCCTTCGCCTCGGTGTCCGGCTCGTCTACCGCGGCGGCCGCCACCCTCGCCCAGACCTCCACGCTCAAGATGATCGATCAGGGGTACAGCCCCAGGACCGCCAGTGGGTTGGTGGCCGTGGTCGGCACGTTGGCCGCGATGATCCCGCCCTCGATCATCCTGGTGTTCTACGCGATCACTGCCGAGGTGAGCGTCGGAGACCAGCTCATTGCCGGTGCCATGCCAGGCATCATCATCGCCCTCGGACTCGTGGTGACGCTCTACATCACGATGCTGCACGATCCGGCCTCCGTGCCCCGCGGCGAGCCGTCGACCTGGGGGGAGAAGGGACGGGCACTGATCACCGCGGCTCCGCTTGTGTTCGTGTTCGTCGCGGTCGTGGGGTCCATCTTCCTGGGCGTGGCGACACCCACCGAGGCCGCGGCCCTGGGCAGCGTGGCCGCGCTGATCCTGGTGATCGCGCGTAAGCGGTTCACCCTGGTCGCTGTCGGCCACACCCTGGTGGAGACCACCAAGTCGACGGCGATGATCTTCGCGATCATCATCGGCGCGCACGTTTTCGGCCACTTCCTCACCGAGACCCGCGTGACGCCCACGCTGGTCGCGTGGGTGGGCGAACTCGCCGTCCCCGCCCTCGCGATCATGATGGTCATCGGCATCGTCTACGTGGTGCTCGGGTTCTTCATGGACCAGATCGCCATTATCGCGCTCACGGTCCCGGTGGTCCTCCCCTTGGTCGTCGCGCTCGGTTACGACCCGATCTGGTTCGGGATCTTCATGGTGCTCCTCGCCGAGGTCGGCCTGGTCACCCCGCCGATGGGTCTCAACGCCTTCGTCGTTGCCCGTTCCGCGTCTCAACGGGTCGAGGAGGTGTTCCGGGGGGCGTTCCCCTATGTGATCGCGATGCTCGTGATCGCCGTGATCTTCCTCCTGTTCCCCCAGATCGTCCTGTGGGTCCCGGAATCCCTGTAGGGCTTGAGAGTAGAACGTGACGCGACTCCACCACTTCCGGCCGAACTGGTCGACCGACAGAAAGTTGGACTGAGATGACCTCAACCGAACCCCTCCTCGTCGAGCGTGAGGGCCACGTCGAAACGTGGACCCTCAACCTGCCCGACAGCCGGAATCCGATCTCGGATCCGTCGGTCGTCGAGGCGCTCTGCGCGCGTGTTGCAGGTGTCAACGCCGACCATGACGTCCGGGCCGTTGTGCTCACCGGTGCAGGAAAGGCGTTCTCCGCCGGTGGCAACGTCAAGGACATGGTTGACCGGGGCGGCATGTTCGGTGGTAGCCCGTACGAACTCCGTGACGGGTATCGCGGCGGCATCCAGCGCATCCCCCGCGCGCTCTATCACTGCGAGGTCCCCGTCGTGGCGGCCGTCAACGGACCCGCGGTCGGCGCCGGCTGCGACCTGGCGATGATGTGCGATCTCCGGGTCGCCTCCACCCGTTCGTTCTTCGCCGAGAGTTTCGTGCAGCTGGGCATCATCCCCGGGGACGGTGGAGCCTGGCTGCTCACCAAGGCGATCGGCCCGATGCGCGCTGCCGAGATGGCACTCACTGGAGATCGGGTATCAGCGGAAAAGGCCCTCGAGTGGGGGATGGTCAACGAGGTGGCCGAACCGGACCAGCTCCTCGAGGCGGCGCGCGCCCTCGCGGCCCGGGTGGCCAAGAATCCGCCGCATTCAATTCGGATGGCCAAGAAGTTGCTTCGCGAGTCACAGCACCAGTCCCTGGAGTCGCTGCTTGAGCTCTCGGCGGCGATGCAGTCCATCGCGCACCACACCCGGGATCACCGGGAAGCGCTCAGCGCGTTTATCGAGAAGCGCGCCGGGGACTACGCGGGGCAATGACATAGATCGGGGGAGTGGTGGCCGGGTGGTCGCCACTCCCGCGCGTCAGCGCAGACCCCACTCGTGGGCGTGGCGCATACAGGTTGCCACGAGGTCGTCACCGCGTTCAGCGATCACGTCGGCACGGCCAATGACACCGACGGTCGCGATGGTGCGGCCCCGTTCACGGAGAGCCACCGACACTCCGTCACCGCCATCGAGGGCAACCCGTGGGGCCACACAGACTCCTGTTTCCCGCAGCTCATCGAGTGATCGCAAGAACTTTTCGACGATTTCGGCCTCATGCGCCGGCCGAGTGTTCAAGTAGGCCCAAATATCGCGACGTTCGCGGTCGGCGAGCAGGAGCCATCCTGCGGAGGTGCGCAGCAGCGAACGGCGGAGACGGTTCTCCGCGATGTAGGCGTAGTGGGGGTCCGAGGACACGTGGTCGACGTAGAAGAGGTCGTCGCCGACATCGGTCGACAAGGCTGTGGTGAGACCGGTCTCGGCGTGGAGCGCCTCGAGCTGAGCCCGGCTGACGTTGGTCACGGGAGGTCGGCCGGCGATCACGTTGAGGAGATAGGGGGCCGTGCCCAGCGTGTAGACGCGGTCACGTTCATCCAGATAGCCCACCGCGACGAGTCCGTTCAGCAGACCCTGCGTGGAGCTCACGGGCGCGTCGAGGGCTTTGGCGACGCCGGTGAGAGTCAGTCCGGTCTGAGAGCGTGCGATGAGCTCCATGATCGCGGCCACCCGGTCCACCATCCGGTGGCGGGGCCGCTCCGGGACCTTCTCCACCATCGGACTCGCGCGCGGTCGGTCCTCGTGGTCGGTATCGGGTTCCGTCATGGCGTAAGGGTAGCGCCACCGTCCGGAGGCGGTGGGTCCTCTCGGCCGCTCGGCCATGAATGGTGCTACGAAAGTGCGTATAGTAATCCGCTATTGCGTAATTATCGGGGATGTGCGACTGTGGCGTGGTGACACGGATCACCAGATGCCCGAGGAGGCCCCATGAGTTCCACTCTTGCCCCGCCCACTACTGCGGCCACCGAGGCGATGACCAGCGTGCGCGCGGAGGTCAGGACCTTTCTCTCTGAGGAGATCTCGGCCGGGCGGCTGACTCCGTGGATCGACACCTGGCTCACCCGCTGGGACGAGGGCTTCACGCGGCGCCTCGCCGAGCGAGGGTGGGTGGGTATGACCATCCCCACCGAATACGGCGGTCGCGGCAGGACCCATCTCGAGCGATTCGCGGTCACCGAGGAGCTCCTGTCGGTGGGAGCTCCCGTCGCCGCGCAGTGGGTCGCCGATCGTCAGATCGCCCCGTCGCTGCTGCACTACGGAACCGAGGAGCAGAAGCAGGAGTACCTCCCCCGAATTGCCGCCGGGGAATGCTGCTTCGGTATCGGCATGAGCGAGCCCGATTCGGGATCGGACCTGGCAAGCGTGCGGACCAAGGGGGTCCGCGTGGACGGCGGCTGGCAGGTCACGGGGACCAAGGTGTGGACCTCAGGGGCGCAGCACGCCGAGGCCTTCTTCGCCCTCGCCCGCACCGAGCCCCTCGACACTTCTCACCGGCATGACGGCTTGAGCCAGTTCATCGTGGACCTGCGCAGCCCCGGGGTGACCATCCGGCCCATCTTCTCCCTCTCCGGTGATCACCACTTCAACGAGGTCGTGCTGGAAGAGGTGTTTGTACCGGATTCGATGGTGTTCGGCAGCATCGGTAACGGCTGGGACCAGGTGAACTCGGAGTTGGCGTTCGAACGCAGCGGCCCAGAGCGTTTCCTGTCCTCGTTCCGGTTACTGGCCGCGGAGATCGGCGCGATCTCCGAGGGCAGTCTTCCCGAGCGAACCGACCTCGGCCGCACCGTCGCCCGCATGGCCGGGCTCCACGCACTGAGTCAGAACGTCGCGGGTGCGCTCCAGCGGGGAGAGAAAGCCGACACCACAGCGGCACTCGTCAAGCTACTCGGCACCTCCACGGAGGGTGACCTGGTCGATCACGTCTCGACGCGGATCGGTGACGAGTTCGTGGCCGGTGATGGCACTCGGTCACCCGCTTCAGCCGAGATTCACGGTCTGCTCCGGGCAGGCCTTCACCAGCGCCCGGGGTTCACCCTGCGCGGCGGTACCAACGAGATTCTGCGCGGCGTGATCGCGCGGGGACTGGGGATGCGATGACCGAGCACCAGGCGACCGGGTCGGGGGTCGATCTCAGCGTCGACCCCGTTCTCGAGTCCATGATCGATGAGGTCCTGTCCGGGTTCTCAGGTCCGGATGTCGACCCGGACCACGAGCGGGTGTGGCGGACGCTGCGTGAGGTCGGACTCGCCCGGCTCACCGCACCCGAAGACTCCGGCGGGAGCGGCGCCGGGTGGGTCGAAGCGGCTGCGGTACTACGTGCCGCCGCCGCGGCCGGTGTCGCGGTGCCCTTCGCCGAAACCGACCTGTTGGCGGGACCACTCCGCCGTGCGGCGGGCATCGACGACTCGTCCGACTCCACTGCGACCGTGGCGGTCCTCGCTGCGGACGGGACGGCTCGCTCAGTCCCCTGGGCCGGGGCCACCGACACCATCGTGTGCGTTCGGCGCACGGGCGACGGGGGTTGGGAGGCGGCCGACATCGAGACCGCGGATCTGACCGTGAAGGCGGTGGAGGCGATCTCCGCCATTCCGACCGGTGACGTCACGGCGGGGGGTGAGGCGCGGTGGGCCTCCGTGGCCGAGACGGTGATCCTCGGCCACGTGATGCGGGGTGCCCTGGTGCGTTCCCTCCAGTGCATCGGCGCGATGGAGGGGATGCTCGATCTTGCCATCGCCCACACCACCGAGCGCAACCAGTTCGGTCGGGCACTGGCGAAGTTCCAGTCGGTCCAGAACCTCGTCGTCGATCTCGCCGCGGAGACCGTCCTGGCCCGGGCGGCCGTCGACGCCGCGCTCACCGATGCGGTGACTGAGGGGCTCACCGGCGACCGCTCCGTCTTCCGCATGGCCGTCGCGCGGAGTGTCGTCTCCCAGGCGTTGGCGGTGGCGGTGCGCAACGTCCACCAGGTCCACGGAGCAATCGGGACCACCCACGAGCACACCCTGCACCGGCGGACCCTGCCGGCGTTGCAGTGGCGCGGCGAGTTCGGGTCGGCGTCCCTGTGGGAGGCCGCGCTCACCCGTTCGGCGATCGAGGGCGGTATGGACGGAGCATGGCCCCTCGTCGTCGAGGGTGCCGATGTGGAAGGCGTCGCGGCCGCGTGGCTGGAATCCGTCACCGGATCCTGACCGGTCCGCCACATGATCCCGCCACTGGGCCGGCTGTTCATCGCGGCAGTACTCATCAACGGCGCATACGACGCCGTGCGGGTGGCGGTCTCGTACCGCGTCCTGGCCCTCGGCGGAGATGCTGCGATGGTGGGCGTGGTCGCCGCGACGTTCTCGATCCTGCCGGTGTTCCTGGCTCTGCACTTCGGGCGGTTCGTCGACCGCTCGGGGAGCCGGGGAATGTTCCTCGTGGGCATCGCGCTATCGGCCGCTGCGGTCACGGGCGCGGCGGTGTCCCCGTCCGTCGCGGTGTTGGCGGCGGTGAACGCCGCTCTGGGTCTGGGGCAGATCATGACGATGATCGGTGCGCAGGGTTTCGTCATGGAACTCACGGTCAGGTCTCGGCACGTCAACGGATTCGCCATGTTCGCCCTCGCGGTCTCGCTCGGACAGTCGGTCGGCACGCCGGTCATGGGCGTGCTCCTCGAGTCGGGGCGGACGGGCGGCTCCGTGGAGACCGGTATCCCACTGCTGGTCATGGCGGCGGCGATCGCGCTCGCTCTGCCCTTCGCGGCGAGCCTCCCACGGTCGACCCGGGCGGGAGGATCCAACCGGCGGAACGGAGGTGCCTCGATGGCGACCCTGCTCCGGCGCCCCGGCATGACCCCTGCGATCTACGCTGCCCTGGTCGTGATCGCCGGGATCGACATCATCACCGCCTACCTCCCCGTCATCGGCGAGGCCACCGGCTTGAGTCCGCTGGTCGTGACTCTCCTCGTCGCACTGAGATCCGTGTTCTCCATGATCTCTCGGGCGGCGATGCCGTGGTTCCTCCGACGGTGGACACAAACGGCGATCCTCAGGCTCACCCCGGTGGTCACGGCGCCCGCCGCCCTCGTCCTCGGGGTGACCGGCGAGGTCGTGATCCTCGGCCTCGCCCTCTCGATCATCGGCTTCTTCTGGGGCCTGAACCAGCCGGTCACCATGAACTGGGTGACCGCCGCGGCTCCGGAAGGCGACCGATCCGCAGCGCTCTCCCTGCGGCTGACCGGTAATCGGGCGGCCCAGGTGGTCCTCCCCATCGGAGCGGGTGCGGTCGCGGGCGTCGCCGGGCCGGGGAGCGTGTTCTTCCTCGTCTGCGCGGTTACCGCTGCCTCGGCGGTCTCGACTTCCGTCTCTCTCGCCCGGCGTCCCGTCGCCGAACTCGGAACTGTGGGGCCGCGACACTCACGCGGGCCCATCTGACCACTGACCCTTCTGACCCCACTGACCCTTCTGAACCGCCCGACCGCGAGCCGGGGCGCTACCGGCCCCACGACCCCACTCCGACAACAGGAAGTTGACCACCCCATGACCACCTCCACACCCGATCACGCCGACGATGGTCTCCCTCCCCGGACCGGTGCCCTCACCGACATCCGCGTCGTGGATCTGTCGCGGGTCCTCGCCGGGCCGTTCTGTGGACAGATCCTGGCTGACCACGGCGCCGACGTGATCAAGGTAGAGGCGCCGGGCGGAGACGAGATCCGCGAATGGGGCCCGCCCTTCGTTCCCGAAGGCCACAGCGCGTACTTCGACGGGCTCAACCGCAACAAGCGGAACATCAGTCTCGATCTGCGCAGCGACGAGGGGCAGTCGGTCCTCGCGAGGCTTCTCGACGACGCCGACGTGCTCATCGAGAACTTCAAGGCCGGCACCCTGGCGAAATGGGGATTCGGCGACGACGAGCTCGCCGAGCGCTTCCCGCGTCTGGTCCACTGCCGCATCACCGGTTACGGGGTGGACGGACCGCTCGGCGGCGCACCCGGGTACGACGCGGTCCTCCAGGGGCTCTCGGGGCTGATGAGTATCAACGGCGAGCCCGACGGTGCGGCAATGCGGATCGGGATCCCACTGGTGGACATCGTCACCAGTCTCAACGCGATGAGTGGCATCCTCATGTCGCTACACGTGCGGGCCACGACCGGGCGCGGCCAGCTGGTCGATCTGGCCCTGCTCGACAACGCGGTCTCGATCCTTCACCCGCACGCAGGTAAGTGGTTCGCCACGGGCGAGGCCCCGGTGCGCACCGGTGTGGCGCACCCGACCATCTGTCCGTACGAGACCTTCACCTGCTCGGACGGTCCCTTTTTCATCGGGGCCGGCAACGATCGTCAGTTCCGGGCGCTGGCGGAGGCGTTGGACGCGCCCGCGCTGGTCGACGACCCCCGGTTCCTCACCAATCCGGACCGTCTGGGCCACTCGGAGGAGCTGCGCGCGATCCTCGGTGGTCTCGTCGCGGGTCTCCGGCGAGACGACCTGACGAATCGACTCCGTGCGGTGGGAGTTCCCTCCGGGGCTGTGAACCACGTGGGCGAGGCGCTGTCCATGCCCCAGGTGCTGCACCGCGAGATGGTCGTCGAGCGCGACGGATACCGCAGCGTCGGCATCCCGATCAAGCTGTCCGACACACCGGGATCCGTGCGGTTCGGTCCCCGCCCCCACGGTGCGGACACGGAGTCAGTGTTGGCGGAGCTGGGAGTCGATCGGACCGCGCCCACCGAGCCCGGCGGCCGCTGCCCGGAGGGACACAATCTCGGTACGCTCGGTCAGTAGTACCGAGAAAGGTCGACCCGTGGAATTCCTCCTCATCGCCGCAGTGATCGCGGTGGCCGTCGCGGTGGTCTCCCGTAGCCAGAACAACGGTCAGACGCAGCTCCAGGCGCACGACAACCGCCATCTCGAGGACCATCGTGCCGAGGCCTCGCGCTGGGTCGAGCGCCTCGGTGGTCAGGTGTTCAACCTCGACGGCACCGACGAGGCCTCGAAGCAGGCCATGGCCGATGCGTCCGAGCGCTACACCGCGGCCGTGACCGAACTCGAGAACGCCCGCACGCCGGTCCAGGCGCGGTTGGCCAAGGACACCGCGATCGAGGGGCTGTACTACGTGCGTGCCGCCCGGTCGGCGATGGGCCTGGACCCCGGCCCGGAGCTGCCCACGACCGACGGTCAGGAACGCGCCGGCCGGGTGACCGAGGACCGGACCGTCGAGGTCGAGGGTCGCACGATGACCGCCGCGACCGGGCCGAGCGACAAGACCCCGCACTACTACCCCGGCGGTGTGGTCGCCGGACGGCCGGTGCCGGCCGGCTGGTATTCCGAGCCGTGGTGGGCCTCCGCGCTGGCGACGGGCGTGTGGATGATGGGCTCGATGATGATGTTCAACATG
>NZ_JAALDV010000141.1:0-3119 GCF_014145045.1 Dietzia sp. DQ12-76 | reverse complement strand
CCGGCTACCCGCGCCGCTGGCCGAGGACATCCCGCGCATGGCGGCCGAGAAGATCGATGCCGCCCGCAGCGGGGGCGACCTCGTGGTGCAGGCCTGCGCCGAGGACCCGCTCGTGGCGCTGCACGCGATCCACAACCTCACCCGGATCGCGTTCGGCTGGGCCACCGTCCGGTGGACCCAGCTCGGATACGGGCGGACCTCGTCCACCGGGGCGGGCCAGGCAACGCCGCGGAACCTCTTCGGCTTCAAGGACGGGACCGCGTCGCTGCGCGGGGACCAGGACGCACTGCTGCGCGATTTCGTCTGGGTGGGGCAGGACGACGACGCCGCGGACTGGATGGCCGGCGGGACCTACCTCTGCGCCCGCAAGATCCGCATGACCATGGAGGTGTGGGACGAACTCCCCCTGCGCGACCAGGAGAACGCAGTGGGCAGGGACAAGATCTCCGGGGCGCCGTTGTCCGGAGGGGACGAGTCCAGCGCCCCCGACTTCACCGCGCGCTCGGCGGGCGGCTCACCCGCCATCCCCGAGGCCAGCCACGTGGCGCTGATGCACCCCACCCGGAACGCGGGAGTGCACATGCTCCGGCGCGGTTACAACTACACCGACGGCTCCGACGAGTTGGGTCGCCTCGACGCCGGGCTGTTCTTCATCGCCTTCGTCCGCGACCCGCGTCGACACTTCACCCCGCTCCTCGCGCGCATGCAGTTCGACCTGCTCACCGAGTACCTGCAGCATCTGACGAGCTCCGTGTTCGCGATCCCCCCGGGGCTGAGGGACGGGCAGACCTATATCGGGCAGCAACTGTTCGAGCCGACCGCCGGGTAGGTCATACCCTCAGCCCCGGGGCACAGGCGACCGCGCGGTCAGGCCAGCGCCGCCTCGACGGCCTCGACGAGTGTCGTGGTGGGCCGGCCGAGGAGGGTGCTGAGGGTGCGGGAATCGTCGAAGAGCTCGCCGGCCGAGACGCCCCGATCGGTATCGGCGAGAATCTCCGCGAACGGGGCGGGCACGCCGGCGGAGACCAGAAGGGCCGTGTACTCGTCCCGGGGCAGATCGGTGTAGGTCACATCCCGCCCGGCCCGCTCGGACAGGGCCGCGGCGTAGTCGGCCATCGTGAAGGCGGAGTCGCCCGCGAGCTCGTAGACCGTGCCCGCGCTGTCGTCGGCGAGCAGGGCGACCGCGGCGGCCTCAGCGTAGTCGGCCCGGGCCGCGGCGCTGATCCGTCCCGATCCGGCGGCGCCGAACACGCCCTGTTCCACCTGGGTGCGGGCCTGGTCGGTGTAGTTCTCGAGGTACCAGCCGTTGCGCAGCAGGACGTGGGGCACTCCCGCGTCCGCGAGGATGCGCTCGGTCTGCAGGTGCTCTGTCGCGAGACTCAGCGAGCTGGAGTCGGCACGGAGGATGCTGGTGTACGCCAGCAACTCGACGTCGTGCCGGGCCGCGGCCTCGATCACGGTGCGATGCTGGGCGGTCCGCTGGCCGACCATGCTGGACGACACCAGGAGCACCCGGTCGACACCCTCCAGTGCGGCGTCCACCGAGGTCGGGTCGTCGTAGTCGAGGCGGCGGGTCACCACGCCACGGGCTGCGACGGCACTCAGCCGGTCGGTGTCGCGGGCGGTGGCGACGACGTCGCCGGGTGTCACGCCCCGGTCGAGCAGCGCGTCGACGACGAGGGCTCCGAGCTTCCCGGCGGCGCCGGTCACGAGGTAGGTCATGGGTCTTCTCCTGGGGTTCTGGGCACGGGGCTTCGGTCCGTGACCCGGTGGGCGTCAACGAGCTGACACCCACTGACAACCGACCCCGACGCCATACTGTTTCCGAAGTCGGGTACCCACTTTCAAGTAAGGTACTGGCATGAAAGTGAGTCAGGGGCCGGTCAGACTGGCGTCGGCCTTCGGCGAGGGCGTCTACACCGAGAACTGCCCGACCCGGGCAGCACTGAGCCGGGTGACCAGCAGATGGGCGCCACTGCTGCTGGCGGCATTGTCCGACGACGAGCCACTGCGGTGGAACGAACTGCGCCACCGCGCCTCCGGGATCACGGACAAGATGCTGTCCCAGACCCTCCGCGCCCTCGAGGCCGACGGTTATGTCCACCGGGAGGCGAGGCCGGTCGTACCGCCGCACGTCGAGTACTCGTTGACGCCCGACGGCGTCGCGCTCACCGCGCGTCTTCTGGATCTGATGACCTTCGTGTCGACCAGGGAACTCGGCACCGCCGACGAACCCTGACGACCGCTGACGACCGCTGGCGGCACTGTCCGACGGCGAGCCGCCGGGGCGGCGGCGATCGGCGCATCGACGATCGGGGAGAGGCGTCTGCGATCGATCCGTGACAGGCCTCACCCCGCCAGTCTGATGATCTCCTCGACGACCCGCGCGCGTACCGCCGGGTCGAGCTTCTGCGTTTCCAGCGATTCGTACAGCCACAGCCCGTCCGCGGCGAGCCGGGCGATGAAGGTCATCACGTCGTCGTCCACGGCCGCGGGGGCGTCCGGGACCCACCGGCTGTAGACGCGCTCCCAGATCGCGTTGGTGGCGGGATTCTCCACCGCCTCCAACATCAGTAAGAGTTCCGCGCGGTCGGGGAACTGCGAGGCGCGGACGAAGGCGGCGAACCGGGCGTCGTCGTCGACCTCTGCGGCCGGCCCTCCCGCCTCGGACTCCATGCACTGTTCCCACCGCCCGGCCACGTGGGCGTGCAGTCCCCGGAGGAGGTCGTCGCGCGAGGGGAAGTGATAGAGCAGGCCCCCCTTGGTGAGGCCGGATTCCGCCGCGAGGGACTCGAAAGTCAGGGCGGTGACGCCGTCGCGCTGGATGAGGCGCTTGGCCGCCTCGAGGATGGTGTCGCGTTTGGACTGTCGCATGGGACCTGCTCCCGGATCGTGGTGTGTGGGTGGTCGGGGGCTGTAGTGGGCCTGTTCAGTGATTGTTCGGGTAGAGCTGCGAGGGCGTGCCCGGGGTGTAGTTCCGCAGCAGCACCGCCGACGCCACGGCGCCGATCACCATCACGGCCGCCACCGCCGTCAGCACGGACAGGAACGCCGCGTCGAACGACTCGCCGGCCGCCGCCACGACCTGCGCGTCCCGGGATGCCAACGCCGCGGCGGGA
>NZ_JAALDV010000140.1:0-1931 GCF_014145045.1 Dietzia sp. DQ12-76 | reverse complement strand
GCCCTCGGTGTTCCACGCGGGCAAGGGCAACGAACTCCTGCGGCCACTGCTCGGGGACCACTCACTGCTCCTGCAGGACGGTGACGAGCACGCGCGCGCCCGACGGCTCCTCGCTCCCGCGTTCGGACGTCGCGAGATCGAGGGGTACCGCTCGCTCGTCGAGGAGGTCACGACCGAGCAGTTGGACCGCTGGCCGCGGTCGGGTCGGGTCCGTGCGCACATCCTGTTCAACCAGCTCACCCTCGAGGTGATCCTGCGAGTGGTGTTCGGGGTCACGGACTCGGCCCGCCTCGACCGGATCCGGCCGATCGTCGCGCGGGCGGTGGACGCCGGGCCGGTGGTGATGATCGGCATGGGCATCCAGCCGCTGCGCCGGTTCCGACCGTGGAGTCGGCAGGTCCGGGATCTCGCGACCATCCACGCCTTCCTGGGTGAGGAGATCGAGGCGACCCGCCGGGATCCGGCACTGGGAGGGCGACGGGACCTGCTGGCACTGTTGGTGCGGGCGTCCGCCCAGGACGCGCAGGGGCTGTCCGATCAGGAACTGCGGGACCAGCTGATGACCCTGGTGGCCGCCGGCCACGAGACCACGGCCACCGCCATGGCGTGGTCGGTGCTCGAACTGGCCCGGCACCCCGGGATCCAGGACCGCTGTGTGTCCGAGATCGCCGCCGGTGGAACGGAGTACCTCGACGCCGTGCTCAAGGAGACGCTGAGGCTGCACCCGGTGGTCCCGATGGTGATGCGGGAGTTGCAGGAGCTCGCCACCGTCGGTGGTCGCACCTATCCGCGGGGGATGACCATCTCGCCGTCGATCATCCTGGCCCACCGTGCGCCGGCCGCCTATCCCGCTCCGAGGGTCTTCGACCCCGGTCGTTTCCTCGGCGACGTCCCGACCCCCACCACGTGGCTGCCCTTCGGCGGCGGGGCCCGGCGCTGCATCGGTGCGTCCTTCGCGATGATGGAGGGCGAGGTGATCCTGCGGCAGGTGTTGACGCGGTTCCGCCTCGAGCCCGTGGGCAGCGGCCGCGAATGGCCCAGGGCGCGGAACGTGACCCTGTATCCGTGGCGACGCGCACGCGTGGAGCTGCTCCCGAGGTGACGACGGTCAGCGACGACGGGAGGGTGATGTGCTTTTCGGTGCGGAGTTTCCTACCGTAGGAGAGGTGAACGCTTCCCAGTCGCCCTCGTCGCAGGTCGAAGCGCCGCGCGCCTCGGCCCCCCGCATGTACACGTGGATCTCCGAGACCGGCAGGGTGATCGAGCAGGTGAGAATCGTCCCGAAGGGCGACTTCTCCCGCGCCCACGGCCGGATCGTCTCCGCGGCGCATCCAGAACACCAGGCGTTCACCCTCGAGTACCAGGTGGAGCTCGGATCGGACCTGGCCCCGTGCCGGGTGCAGCTGACCGTCTCCACGGAGGAGTACGAGCGCACCATCGACCTGGTCCGTGACGACGAGGGTTCCTGGCTCCTGGACGACCCCTCCGACACCCGCTCCCGCGTCGGTGGCGCCGGTGTCGTCGACGTGGACGTGACCTACAGCGTGTTCTTCGCAAGTGTCATCAGCCGGCGGCTCGGGCTGCACTCGCAGCCGGGGTCGGTGGAGGAGCGGGTTCTCCGGGTGGACTCCCTCACCCTCGACGTCAGCGAGGACACGGTCACCTTCTCCAGCGACGACGAGAAGGTCCACGGGATCACGTCCACCGCCGCCACGAGCGCGACCGTCGACTCCGACGGGTTCATCATCGACGTGACCGGTCTCAGTCGGAGGGTCTGACCTCCAGTCCGGCGGCCCCGGCGGCGCGGAGTTCCGCGATCCAGCCCGGTGCCCCCGGCGTCACCGACACCGCCGAGTCCGGCCGAACCTCCTGCGCCGTCTCGTAGGCCCGCCGCGCCCAGTGCCCCTCGTCGACCAGCGCCCCGAGCGTCC
>NZ_JAALDV010000139.1:0-2438 GCF_014145045.1 Dietzia sp. DQ12-76 | reverse complement strand
GGCCCGCGGCCGACGTGTCGGACACCGAGGCCACCACGTCGGCCGCGATGTGCCGCAGCGGCGTGCGCCCACGCGCGTCCGTTACCTGCTCACGGCTGAGGACGCGCGCGGGCAACTCCTGATCCGGCGATATCCCGGCCGCACCGCTACGCCTCCACGCCCGCAGCACCCGCGTGTCGAGATCCGAGGTCGCGCCACCGGCGAGCGCGATCCCGTGGGCCCGGATCGAGCGCTCGGCGAAGGCCCGGGGGTCGGAGAACCTGAGGGCCGGGTGCAACGACATTGCCACCCCCTGGGGACAAAAGTGTGATCTACGTCATCGCCGAAGCTACACGACACGAAGGAGCGGACATGACCCAGACGACAGCCGTCCCCACCGAGCGAGGTGGGCCGGACGAGACGATCACCTTCTGGCTCGCGGAGTTCGACGACGCCCTCCGGGCGGGGGACTCCGACCGGGCCGCGCAGCTGTTCGAGCCCGACGGGTACTGGCGTGACTTCGTGGCCTTCACGTGGAACCTCAAGACACTCGAGGGACGCGAGCAGATCCGCCGGATGCTCGACTCCCAGCTCGTCGCGGTCTCGCCCTCCGACTGGTCGCTCGACGAACCCGCGAGCGCGTCGGACGGTGTGGTCGAGGCGTGGGTGAGCTTCGAGACCGTGGCCGGCCGCGGATGGGCCCACCTCCGACTGCGTGACGGCAGGGCCTGGACCCTCCTGACCACGATGCAGGAGCTCAGAGGCCACGAGGAGAAGAGGCGTCGGACCCGGGAGCAGGGCGTCGAACACGTCATCCGGAGGGGGCGCAAGACCTGGCTCGAGCGGAAGCGGGAACGTCAGGAGACGCTCGGCTACACCGAGCAGCCGTACACGGTGATCATCGGTGGCGGGCAGGGCGGGATCGGACTCGCGGCCCGACTCAAGCGCCTGGGCGTGCCGACCCTGGTGATCGAGAAGAACGAGCGGGCCGGCGACTCGTGGCGCAAGCGCTACAAGTCGCTCCACCTCCACGATCCGGTCTGGTACGACCATCTCCCGTACATCCCCTTCCCCGACGACTGGCCCGTGTTCCCCTCGAAGGACAAGGTCGGGGACTGGCTGGAGCACTACACCGCGATCATGGAGCTCGACTACTGGTCCGGCACGCAGTGTCTCAACGCGGACTTCGACGACCAGTCCGGCACCTGGCGTGTCGAGGTGGACCGGCGCGGTGAGAGGGTCGAACTCCGACCCACCCAGCTGGTGTTCGCCCTCGGGGTCTCCGGTTACCCCAACATCCCTCACGTCGAGGGCGCCGAGTCGTTCGCGGGGGAGCAGTGGCACTCCTCCGAGTTCACGGGTGAGGGGGACGTGGAGGGTAAGCGGGCCGTGGTGATCGGCTCGAACAACTCCGCGCACGACATCTGTGCCGCGCTGTGGGACCACGGCGCCCAGGTCACCATGGTTCAGCGCTCGTCCACCCACATCGCGAGAAGTGACTCGCTCATGTCACTCGCGCTCGGACCCCTGTACTCCGAGGAGGCCCTCGAGGCCGGCGTGACGACCGAGAAGGCCGACATGCTCTTCGCCTCCTGGCCCTACCGGCTGCTCCCCGGGGTGCAGATCCCCGTCTACGAGCAGATGGCGGAGAAGGACGCCGAGTTCTACGGCAGGCTCCGGGACGCCGGATTCGAGCTGGACTTCGGAGAGGACGGCTCCGGCCTGTTTCTCAAGTACCTCCGTCGCGGCTCGGGATACTACATCGACGTCGGTGCCAGTCAGCTGGTGATCGACGGCGAGGTCGCGTTGGCGCGCGGTCAGGTGACGCGGATCCACCCCGACGGGGTGGAGCTGGACGACGGGACGATCCTGCCCGCCGACCTCATCGTCTACGCCACCGGCTACGGCTCGATGAACCAGTGGCTGACCGATCTGGTGTCCCAGGACGTCGCCGACCGGGTGGGCAAGGTCTGGGGATACGGCTCCGACACCACCCGGGATCCCGGGCCCTGGGAAGGGGAGCTGCGCAACATGTGGAAGCCGACGAACGTCGACCAGCTCTGGATCCACGGCGGCAACCTGCACCAGTCCCGCCACTACTCCAAGTACCTGGCCCTGCAGATCAAGGCGAGGATGGAGGGCGTGCCCACCCCAGTGTACGAGGTCCAGCAGACGCACCACACCTGTTGATGGCGGAGCCGGAAGAGCACTGCGGCCCGTGATCGAGGTCTCGATCACGGGCCGCAGTGCGTGTGACGGGAGGTCAGCCGAGGGACAGGCCGTAACCGCCCGGCTTCGTCGACCGGGGGATCGAGTTGGCCTTCCCGGGCGCCGCCGGTGCCTTCGCCTCGGCGGCCGTGTCGTCGGATGCCGGGGTGTCGGTCTTCGGCTCCTCGGTCGCCGTGTCCGGCGCCGTCGTGGGCTCGGCGGGTGACGTCTCCGCCGGCGCGGCCGGGGCG